>SHAI01000085.1 GCA_004213235.1 Parvularculaceae bacterium | reverse complement strand
ACTTCGCGATCAATATTGCGCCATTCCGCAAGGTAGGGCTTTTTAAACCGGTAAATTATCGTTACATCGCCTGCGGTTTCATACTCGCGCCAGCAATAGGGTGCGGCGATTTCGTCGCGTTCGATTTGACAGAAAAGTGCAATTCGTCCCTCATCTTCCGTCTCACCGATATATAATTCGTAGCCAGAGTAACCATTTGTCGGGACATCCGGAGATTGTTCATTGAAAACATACTGACGTAATTGATGAGGTGAGAAAACACCGTTGCGATCTTTTGTCTGAGGCAGATAAAGTTTCTCGATACGGTCCTTTTCGCCGAACGTGGTAGTGCGTTTTGCAATAGTCAGGTCAAGGCGACGGGTGTTCTTCGAATTCTCGACGAATTCGTTGCGACGCGGTGCTGAATAGCCTGAAAAGGTGGGCCATAGCGCGTACAGATAAACTTCATCGCGAACACCGCCGCGGCGGTCGCGCGGATAGACGGTAAAGTTTGCGGGAATAGAAAATCTGGCATCACCAATGGCGAGATTGACCCGCTCCTCAGATACCACTGGCGAGGGCACATTGCCCCCTATTTCTTCCATCCTCGGCCCGACATAATAGTATAAAAGCACCGCACACAAAACGAGCGTCGCAACAAATAAGCTCAACGCATAGCGCCAACTTGATTCTTCGCGGATCTCATCGCCGCCAAGTTTTGAATTCGACATGGCCTGCCCCACATGCTTACAGCGCAGTCTAGAAATTTACACGATTGGGAACATAACGCATCACTTTCCCAAGTGCACCCGAAATATGTCCGCAGGTCACACCAAGCCGCGCTTGCGGTCGGAAACTTTATTTTCTCCGTGCCAGAAACGGCACCATACGCGCCAGCACCGTATCCTTATTCACAAAATGATGTTTAAGCGCGGCGGCAATATGAAGAACCAGCAAACCCATGGTCGCAAACGCTCCGGTTTTGTGAAACCCGGCAAGGGTCGCGGCCAGTGCTTCGCGGTCCCCCACGCCACCAAAAAATGGCATGTGCGGCCATGGCACAATGCCGAACACATATGTCGGCACACTATCGGCAAACGGTGAGGCTGAAACCAGCGCCCATCCCCCAATTGGTATGCCAATCATTAATATGTAAAATGCGATGTGGGTCCCGCGCGCAGCAAGTCGCTCCCAGTTCTTCATGCCCTCTGGCAGTGGTGGAACGGCGTGGGTAAAACGCCACGCCAATCGGAACAGTGATAAAATCAAAATCGTGATACCAAACGATTTATGTTGCTGGTATAGCTCAAATTTTGACGCACTATTGGCCAAATCGGCCATGTAAATGCCGCCTGCAATTTGCCCAAGGATTAGGATTGCAATGAACCAATGCAGACCAATTGCAACACCCGTGTACTTGTCGGTAGCCGGCATTATTTTTCTTTCGGTCGATCGAACTCAACTTCGATGATCAGGTCTACATCATCACCGATATAAGGAACATACCGACCAACACCATGATCGGTCCTCTTTACCTTGCCGCGTGCGGAAAACCCAAGCTTGTAGATCGGTCGTCGGCTGTCTTCTCCGGCTTTATTAAAAACGACGTCCAGTGTTACCGGTTTTGTTTCCCCTTTAACCGTCAGGTTGCCGGTTAATTTTCCCGTATTCGCGCCTGTTTCTTCAATACCTGTACTGACGAATGTAATCTTCGGGTGATTTGCCACATCAAAAAAATCGGCCGATCGCAAATGCGCATCGAATTTGTCAACACCAGAATCAATGGATGAGGCATCGATTTCCACACGAACTTTTGATGCTGAGGGCTTATCTTCATTCCAATCTAATTCAGCCGTCCAGTTGCGCCAGCGCAGAAACGGGTTTGAATATCCCTGGTGGGAATAGCTAAACGTTATATAAGCATGTCCGGCATCGGCGGTGTAAATGCCCGATTCAGCGGCCTTTATATCCGGGCTCTCCGATGCGACAGCCTGTTGGCAAAGAGTAAGCGCAGCGCCAACCGCAAGGGCCTTGATCGGCATAAAGATTTTGCTTTTTGTCATCCGCTTGTTCCTTTGTCTCCCACGCAAAAAATGCGTCCGAAAGAAATCATATCTTAATTATGAACGGACACGCAACCAATTCAAAAAACGTACCGGCCGGCATTATTTATACGTACTTGTTATATTCTCCACATCAGGCCGCGCGCGCTCTTTGGGTGGTTCGTTTGCAGAACCCAAATAAACAAAACCGGCAATCCTTTCACGGATTTCATCATCATCGGATAAATTCAAGTGCGTTAACACAGCGGGATCAAATGCATACCATTCTGTCAGCCATTGCGCGGCGAAGCCGAAAGCGTTGGCTGCAATCAAAAGGTTTTGGCAAACCGCACCTGCCGTCAAAATCTGTTCCCACTCTGGCGTCCGGTGGGACAAGCGTACCGACGACACGACGCCGACCACAACCGGTGCCCGCATGAAGCGAGCGCGTTCCTTTTCGATTCGTTCCGGCGTGGCCTGCGGATCGTTTATTTTGTATGCGTCCGCCAATATGCCGCCAAAGTTTGCTCGCCCCTCCCCTTCGAAAATAATGAAGCGGTATGGCGCGACGCAGCGATGGTCTGGTGCGCGTGCAGCAAGTTGCAATAGCTGGCGCAGTTCAAGCGGCGTCGGTCCAGGTGCGCCCATGAGATCCGCCGCTGTCGAGCGTCTTTGAGACAACAATCGAAGTGTTTCCTCGGACGGGTGACATGGCGGCGTCGCTTCGCCAAACACTGGCGGTTCGAATTCCATTTGAATGACGCTCCTTATGAATATAACCGAATTTAACGATCACTCCCGCCGACCCTGAAGCCGATGGTTAGTACACGTCCCTCACCGGGAAAGAAACGCTGGGTTCTAAATGCGAAATCAGCCCGTTCGGCGTAGAACGTGTTCGTAATGTTTCGCAGGGTCGTGAAAAACTCAACATCACCGGAAATTTGCCACGCACCGCGCAGATTCAAAACATCATGGCCTGGATAAACAACGCTGTTCGACGCGTCCATGAAATACTGACTGACATGGACCCATTCAAGCTCACCCTTAATCGGTGAGGATTCCGGTTGCCAAAATATCCGACCGCCAGCGAGCCATTTTGGTGCGCTGTCGACAAAATCTCCGAAAGATATTGCTTCAAGTGCATTTGCGCCACTGTTCACTGGTCGCTCAAAACGATAGGTATGCCGACCAAAAGCCGCATTGGCTTCTATACCAAGGCCAGAAAATATATTCGCGGATACAACTCCTTCTGCCCCAAGATGGCGTGTGCGACCATTACTGACATTGAAGCCGTCCGCATCGCGAAAAAAGAAGTTGTCTTTTTCCATGAAATAGCCGGTGAAATGGTAACGAATATTATCGCGAACCGTGCCGCGAAGCCCAATTTCGACGGCATCTATGGTTTCGGCCTTGGCCGGCGCACTGGTTTGATTCCGCTGCAAACGGTAGAGATCGGTTGTCTGGGGTGGCCGGGCACCACGCGCGTAGGAGGCATAGGCTGTTAAATCATCAAAACCGTAAGCCGCTGTCAGTTTAGGGCTGACGGTCGTATACTCATCAACGCGATCGGCTGGCCGGAGGAAGCGTCCGCTCTGCCCCGCATCATTAATAAATATACCGTCGCCGGTTTGATTATCATAGTCATAGCGGGTCCAATCAACGCGCAAGGCTGGCGTGATGGTCAATCGCGGCGTTGGCCGCCAGGTTATGTTTACGAACGGAGAGGCTGAAAGGGCGTGTACGCTGTAATCATAATGGAGTCCCTGATTAAAAGAAAAAATCGTTGGTCGAGACTGAAATTCGCGCAAATCCCCCTGCGTTGTTTCAAAATCCACCCCAGCAATAACTGACAGATTTGAACGATCCCAGTAAACTGCGCTTTGCGCCCCCAGGCTCCAGTGACTATTTTCTTCCAGTGCGTCCGATGGTAAAAAATGCAGGAGAAAGTCCATGTCTGTCCAGCGGGCATAGGGTGTTATACTGAAAGTAAGCTCATCATCGGCCTTCCAATCAATCCGTGATGAAAATCGTAGCGCCTTTACATCACGAAATGCCTCGGGGTTCGGATTCGTCCGCCGCCGCGTCGCATCAAGATACGCACCCTCTCCGGTGACAAATCCGGCAGTTTCCTGGTTGATATTAACCGCAGAAAAAACACTTGATACTGATAAACGGCCTGCCTCGGTATCATGGCGCAGGGTTATTTTCTGTTGGTCAACCCCGCTATCTGCACGAAAACCTGGATCGTCTAAAACCGATATTCCGAGATAAAGTCCCTGGCTTTCACCCACCCATGTAGCTTCGCCGGTTGTCTTGATCCGTCCAATCGTGTCGACTGAGAAAACGCCGCCCCACCCGCTATCCGCCGCGCGCGGGGTGCGGATATCAATCACACCATGAATGGCGTTTGCGCCATAAAGCGCCCCGGAAGGTCCGCGCACGACTTCAATGGCATCGGCGATCTCGTCATGAGCCTCTAACAGGCCGTTCACATTGGCAAAACCGGCTGCCCTCAATGGCACCCCATTTTGCAGGTACAGAAACGACCCCGCCCCGGCCCCGCCCGTTAGCACCGGGGAGCGGATGGACGTCAGATGCTCTTGTCCGCTACCGCGATGAAGCAACACACCGGGAACACGGTTGAGAACTTCGCTCGGGTGATCAGCACCGATACGGCGCAATTCCTCTACGCTGATCACAGAAACGCTGGAGCTCGTTAGATCAATGGAGACTGGACGGCGCTCGCCCGTTACAACGACTTCATCTGCTTGCGCCGTCATTTGCCCTTCTTGCGAAGCTGCCAGGGCGACACTTGATGTGCCAACGAGGATCATGGCAACGTAAGCGGACGTAGAGACAATCAAAAAACGCTTTAACAACTCATGACTCCAAACTGACTTTTACGCGTCTTTTTTGATTGGTATCTTTCGAGCAGGCAAGCAGACGCGATGAAACAACGACAATTTCACACTTTGACTGACATTAAGAGGGCCTGATGGCAATTGCGGATATCATAACGCTCCTATTGGGCAATCTAGTCATCCTTTATACGGCCTCGATGATATTGTGGTTTGTCAGTTTGAAGCTGCGTGACGCCAGTATTATTGATATTTTCTGGGGCATTTTCTGTGCCCTGCCGGCGATCCTGACATATTGCAGGGTCGATGGCACCGGCCCGCGCGATTTGGTGATTACCCTGTGCGCAACTGCCTGGGCGTTACGCCTTTCGTCTTATCTTGCGAAACGAAATATCGGTCATGGTGAGGACGAGAGATACGTCGCCATGCGCCGTGCACGTGAGGCACATGGCGATTTCGCCAGATGGTCTTTGGTCTGGGTGTTTTTGCTCCAGGCAAGCGTTGCCTTTGTTGTTAGTCTGCCCGTGCAAGTGGGCCAGATCGGGTCTAACGATGAATTTGGCGTCCTCACCTGGCTTGGTTTTGCGCTCTTTGCGTTCGGGCTCAGCTTTGAGACCATCGGCGACGCGCAATTATCGCATTTCAAACGCGACCCGCAAAATCATGGCAAGTTGATGGATAAAGGTTTGTGGGCCTGGACCCGGCATCCAAATTATTTTGGTGATGCCTGCGTTTGGTTTGGTCTCGCGGTGATGGCTTTATCGAGCCCGTTTGGGTGGATGGGTATTTTCAGCCCATTTATCATGGCGTTTTTCCTTGTGAAGGTATCTGGAAAGGCGCTTCTTGAGCGGAACATGTCGCGCAAATACGGTGCCGCCTACGATGATTACAAAAAACGCACCAGCGGATTTATCCCCCTGCCGCCCAAAAAGCGTTCATAAGGACATTTTTGCCAGCGGGTACACCGCTTAGCGCGGGCCGGATGGGCGTGTTACAATAAAAATCCCGGACGCCAAAAGAACGACGGCTTGCACCCCCAGCACTAATGGCGACACACGCAGTAGAACCGAGATCGTGAACACTGCGATAAGCGATATGACAGCAGCTTTTTTCGCACTCGGCCGAATGGCACCATGGGTGTTCCAGTCTTCAATCAGTGGGCCGAATACTTTGTGATTGATGAGCCACCCATGCATGCGCGTGGACGATCGGGCAAATGCGAACGCGGCCAGCAAAATGAATGGTGTTGTTGGCAAAAGCGGCAAGACAACGCCGACCATGCCGAGCACCAAGGCAATAATGCCAAGACTGAACCAGATGAAACGCTTCACGATCGCACCGCCAAAAATGCTTTGATTGCCTTACCTTACCCCAGGGGGAAGCCCACTCAAAGCCGAAGACCGGCCTTCAGGCAAGGGGAAATCACAATCTCTGGCCTTATAACAGCGCTATATATGCAGTGCCGCCCCGAGGGTGCGCAGCGCCGCTTCCTGCAAGGCCTCCCCCTGGGTTGGGTGCGCATGAATGGTACCGGCAACATCTTCCAGCGTGGCCCCCATTTCGATGGCAAGACCAAACGAGGCGGATAGCTCGGCGACGCCGCCGCCGACCGCCTGCAAGCCGACAATGAGATGATCGCCCTTGCGTGCTACCGCGCGCACAAACCCGGCTTCGGATTCCATTGTCATCGCGCGACCATTTGCGGCAAACGGAAAAATCGCAGTTTCAACATCATATCCAGCGGCCTCTGCTTCGGCTGGCGACATTCCTGCGGAAACAATCTCCGGGTCGGTGAAGCAAATGGCCGGGATCGCCCTCTTGTCCCACTGGCGGGGGTGACCAGCAATGATCTCAGCAACCATTTCGCCCTGCGCCATGGCGCGATGGGCAAGCATGGGCTCACCAGTAACGTCACCAATGGCATAAATGCCCGACATAGCCGTGCGGCATTTCTCATCGATTTTGATGAACGGCCCATCCATATCAAGCACGAGATTCTCCCGTCCCCACCCTTCAGTTGATGGACGTCGACCAACGGTCACTAATATTTTGCTCGCAGGTATCGACATCGCACCATCAGGCCCGTCGATCTGAAGCGCACCATCTTTAGCACCCGTCGCTTTAGTCGATAGATGCACATCGACGCCAAGCGCTTTAAGGCGTTTGGCTACTGGCTTCGTCAGTTCACTGTCATATGTCGGCAGGATGCGGTCTGTTGCTTCTACGATGCTTACCTTTGCGCCGATTTTTGCAAAAGCCGTCCCCATTTCCAGGCCGATATAACCAGCACCGACAATGGCAATATGCTCAGGAACCTGTTGCAGATCGAGCGCTTCTGTGGACGAAATCACATCTCCGCCAAAAGGAAGAAAAGGCAATTCCACCGGTAGCGACCCCGTAGCAATCACCACATTTTCCGCACGGATGGTTGTCTGCTCATCATTGCCTGTGACTGTCACGGTCTTGCCGTCAACAAATGTTGCCCGACCGCGCACGCTTCGCACTTTGTTTTTCTTTAATAACGCGCCGACCCCGCCCGTGAGCCGTGAAACAATACCATCCTTCCAACTGACTGTTTTTTTCAGATCAATCGCTGGTGCACTAACCTCTATGCCAATGGGCGAGCCAGCGGCAAAATGATTTGCCTTTTCATATTCATTGGCGACATGAATTAATGCTTTGGACGGGATGCAACCAACATTCAGGCAGGTACCGCCATCGGCCGTCGCCTCCACGATAATTGTGTCTACACCCAATTGACCGGCCCGAATGGCGCATACATACCCGCCAGGGCCGGCACCAATAACGAGAAGTTTGCAGGATAAATTTTGCATGGCGAAGGATCCCAAGGGAGGGTTTTCAGTCCTCAATGAATATTGTTGCGGGGGTTTCCAGTAGACTTTTTATTTTCTGTACAAAGACTGCTGCGTCCCACCCATCAATCACGCGGTGATCGAAGCTGGATGATAAATTCATCACTTTGCGCGGTATAAACTGCGTGCCGTCCCATCGCGGTAATGTCTGCATTTTGTTGACACCGACAATCGCAACTTCCGGATAGTTGATCACCGGCGTCGTCACAATGCCGCCCATAGCACCCAGGGACGTTATTGTGATTGTGGAACCTGTCAGTTCATCACGGCTGCAACGCCCGAGCCGCGCCGCCTCTGCCAGGCGGGCCACCTCTGAGGCACACTCCCAGAGCCCGCGCGCCTCAACATGGCGGATAACCGGCACTAGCAACCCATTATCCGTCTGCGCTGCAACGCCCATATGCATGCCGCCATATTGGCGAATAATACCCGCATCATCGTCAAACAGCGCGTTTAGCTGCGGCTGCTCGCTGATGGCACGCGCCATGGCGCGCATCAAAAAAGGAAGGAACGTCAATTTGGCCCGCTCGCCACGCTCCGCGTTCAGTTTTCTGCGGAGCTCTTCCAGCGCCGTGACGTCAATTTCCTCAACATAAGTGATGTGCGGAATACGCGATTTTGACGTCGCCATTTTTTCCGCGATCTTGCGTCGCATACCGATGACTTGGGTTTCAAGAACGCTTGTGTCGGGCGCACGGCCCCCACTTACGCTTGGTGACGGATTTTGAAAATATGCGTCAAGATCTTCATGGGTGATCCGCCCGGCAGGCCCGGAGCCCGGTACCCGCCGTAAATCAACACCATTGTCCATGGCGCGCTTTCGAACGGCCGGCGATGCCAATGGTGCCTCCCCTTCTGCGCGCATTGTCCCCGATGGTGCTGCCTGCGGCGGCGTATTGGCACCCTTAACTTTGGGTTGCACCGGCGCTGTACCCTGAGTTTCGGACGCAATTGCGCCGTTCGAGACAATTTGTTTCGGTTCGGGCTGGTGCTTTTCTTCTTTCGCAGGCTTAGCAGCTTCAATTTCAGTGTCCGTATCGGTAGCATTCCCCTCGCCGTCTACTTCCAACCGGATAATTGGTGCACCGACTGCAACAATCTCCCCAATTGTCGCGCCGCGCCAGATAACCTTACCTTCCACTGGCGAGGGAATTTCTACCGTCGCCTTGTCCGTCATTACCGAAGCAAGGACATCGTCCTCCCGAACATTTTGTCCATCCTCAACAAGCCATTCGACCAATTCTGCTTCCGCAACACCCTCGCCCACATCGGGCAGCTTGATTACGTGATGTCCCATTACGCTGCCTCCATAACCGATTGAATTGCCTTACCAATGCGCGCTGGCCCTGGAAAATATTCCCATTCATGGCTGTGCGGGTATGGTGTGTCCCAGCCGGTGATACGCTGTACAGGCGCTTCGAGATGGTAAAAACAACTCTCCATGACAATCGACATTAATTCCGCCGCAAACCCGCACGTTTTTGTTGCTTCATTCACGATCACGCAGCGTCCCGTTTTCCGAACGGAATTTTCTATCGTATCAAAATCCAGCGGCAATATCGTCCGCAGGTCAATGACCTCCGCATCAACACCTGTCTCCTCAACGGCGGCGAGGCAAACATGGACCATTGTCCCATAGGTCAGGATTGTCATGGCATCGCCAGGACGACGCACAACGGCCTTCCCGAGCGGTGTGCTGTAATATCCTTCAGGCACTTCACCGAGTTCATGTTTTTTCCACGGTGTAACGGGCCGGTCATGATGCCCGTCAAACGGACCGTTATAAAGACGCTTGGGCTC
>SHAI01000084.1 GCA_004213235.1 Parvularculaceae bacterium | reverse complement strand
GGCGCTGACGATTTCGCCGCGCTTCGCGATAACGCTCCAAAAGTTCACGCCGACTTTCCCGGGCTTCAGGAGTTTCGTCCTCCCCGTCATCGTCCCCGTCTGTCGCCTCGCCGTCAGCGTCTTCATCGGCAACAAGTTTTTCTTCGTCTGGATCTTCTTCCGGCTCGACAATTTCCTCAACGGCACCGAAGTCGCCTTCCGCTTCGGCATCTAGATCCTCAATGATCTGATCATCGTTTGCACCTGCTGGCGCAATCGGGTCTGCGCCGGTATCGACACTGATGGCATTCGCGGTGGTTGTGGTGTCGCCGTCCGCGTCATTATCTTCTTCACTCTTCGGCTCTTCGTCCACTGCCACAGCTGCGGCTTGTGCGTCAGCTTCTGGTTTTTCGTCGTCGCCAGTCGCCGGGGCAGGTGCAGTCGCCGGGGCAGGTGCAGCGCTTGCGTCGGCCGCAGCGTCATCAGCTTGCGGCTCATCCAGGTCTGAGCTGATTTTGGTTTCCGCGACGTTTAGCGCAGCACTCGCAGATGAAACGCTCGCGTCATCGGTTTTTTCGTCACTATTACCGATTGGTGCATCATTACCGATTGGTGCATCATCTTCAGATGATGGGCCGGATTTAGACGTTTCCGTGTCGTTATCATCATCAAAATCCCCCAGATCATTGCCCGCATGGGGCTCATCTTCGTCCAGGTTTTGATGTAGATTTAGCTGTTCAGCTAGCGCAGCTTCTTCTGCTTCGGCAGCTTTGATTGCCTGCCGGTCTGAGACCGGAATTTGGTAATAATCCGGGTGAATTTCACTGAAGGCGAGAAAACCGTGTCGGTTGCCGCCATATTCCACAAACGCCGCTTGCAGCGAAGGTTCAACGCGCGTCACCCGCGCCAGATAGATGTTGCCCCTTAGTGCTTTACGCGAGGCGGATTCAAAGTCGAATTCTTCGACCCGGTCATTTTCAAGAACGCAGACACGGATTTCTTCCTCGTGCGCTGCATCGATCAGCATTTTTCTTGTCATTTAAAGAGACTCCGCAGCGCCGAGCCATCTTGGCTGTCCGCCATGAGGGGGCGCTGATTGTTCCGTGCCGGCGGCGGAGCGCGCGCGCGAAGACCAATGCAGCAGATCGCGTGCATTCACTTTGTCTCGCCAGGGCTCTTAGCGCCGTCATCGATTTTCCAAATTCTTCGGACAATTGTCCGGTTCGTAAATGTCGTGCCCGGCGGCGCAGACGGCGATAAACTGCCATTTTGCTGGCCGAGCCGGTGTTCCATCCGTCATTTTTTCGCCTCTAGCGTGCATGGGGTTCATGCATTCAAGGCTCTGTGACGAGTCCGGCTTACAGGAACCGCCGGAATGTGGCACCGCGATTATTTCGCGTAAAAGCGCCGAATCCTAAATCTGTCGACAAGCAAGAGCATTCAGGGGTCACATTCAACCTGCATTCCCAATTCAGGGGCTGACCAGGAGAACCTCCAGCTAGGGCACCGCTATCGCTGGTGCCTGCCGCTGGCTCAAGAACGTGAGCGACAAATACGTATGTGCCGACTGTGCTGGAGCGCCATTCAACTCGGATTGAGACCCCAGCAATTCCTATGTGCCTGACATCGGTGGAAAAGAAAAGCACTCTTCTTCCCGCAGGCAATCTTTCAATGCTGTATAATGCCTTAACGTCTGATTAAATATCTTCAGTAGAAAAGGGCATAGCAAAAATTATGGCTGGCATTGGGCCTGTCCCCTGACACCATTTCTGCAAAATTCTAATTGCGCGAATGGTTCGGTTTCTCGTCTGACGCGATACGCAATCTTGGGGAGCTGTGCCATATTCTGAGAACTGCGAATCGATGTGAGCCTAGCGATAATGGCAAGTGACGGTGTGAGTATGGTGAAACGAAGGTCCGTTGGGGGCGAATGGATGCGGGACATTTCCTGCCTGACGATCGCTCTTTTCCTCGCGCTGGTCCTGCCTGCACGCGCGCAGGGTGGTGCTGCGCTCGCTGATATCAGATTTGGCGAAAGATCACCAAGCGAGACCAGGATTGTATTTGATTTCGTTGGTTCCCCGCAGTTTCGAATTACCGGCGAGGCATTTGGGGAAGGAAATCGATCCGGTGGCACGGCAGAAATTTATATTTCCGTTACGAACCTGACAGAGGTCGCAGCAAAGGCGCAACAGGTCGGTGGGCGCGGCGTTGTATCGTCTGCGCGCGTTGACGGTGCGCTTGGCGGAAGGCGTATTTCTGTGACGCTGAAAGAGTGGGGGCGGGTAAATAAATCCTTCGTCATTTCACCATCGCCGAAAAATCCGATGCACAGGCTTGTCATTGATGTATCAAAATCCAATCGGGCCGGATTTCTGGCGAGCGTGGAGCGTGATGATTTTGATCCTCTCAAAGAGGTGATCATCGCGTCTGCCAACACCGCACGGTCACAATCGGCGACGTCTCCCGAGCTAGAGATGCCATCAAAAAAGCGGCGCAAAAATTCCAAGGAAAAAAAATCAGCGGAGCAGTCGCGCGGCGAAAAACTTGCGTCCGCACAGGATGAACGTGTTCAGGCACCAACACCGCCCTCGGCCAAAGCGACCATGCCGGCTGCGAAACCTGAAAAATCGGATCGTGAAAAAGTTCGCTCGGCCAAGTCATCGCGCAAGCCTTTGATCGTGATAGATCCGGGGCACGGGGGCAGTGATCCGGGCTCGATAGGCACCTCTGGTACCCATGAGAAGAATGTAACCCTGGCTGCGGCGAAGGCACTTCGGGACATTTTGTTACAAACCAAGCGATATGAAGTGCATCTGACCCGTTCTGGTGATGAACGTCTGGCCCTACCGCAGCGCACCCGGATCGCCCGCGAAGTTGGCGGCGATTTGTTCATTTCGCTCCATGCTGATGCGTTGAAAAATCCTTCAGTGCGGGGGGCGTCGGTATATACGCTCAATAAAGAAGGCACCCAACGATCCGCGAGTGAAGCTGCCGAAACCGGGGATCTTGTGGTTTTCGATGTCGACCTTGGCCGCAAAGCCCCTGAAGTCAAAGACATTCTGTTTGATCTTGCCCAGCAACACACCGGCAATAGATCCGAGCAGTTCGCCGAATTATTGGTGGCGGAACTTGCTGATGCCACCCCGCTTCTCAACAACACGCATCGGCGCGGGAACCTGAAAGTTTTATTGGCACCGGACGTGCCAGCGGTTCTTTTAGAGCTCGGTTTTATCTCCAACGCGGCGGATGAGAAGAATTTCGTTTCGGCGAAGTGGCGGAAAAGAACCATGCGTGCTGTGGCGGGGGCAATTGAGAGTTATTTTGACCAAGAAGTGCTCCAACGACACGCTTCCAATGACGGCGCGCCATAAAATGTCTACATTCATTGAGTAGTCTTTGATTGTGCGCCCCTTTAATAAAAATCCTATACGAGAGACCGCGTGCTGGCGATAAGGGCAAGGGGCACTTGACGTCGGTGGTTTTTTTAAAGAGTCCAGTTGACGGCATGACCGTGAAGAAAAGTACATTGAAGGTGTCAGCCACAGCGCGTTGGTCAGCCTTGTAGTGTCGGGTGTTTGCAAATGACTGATCGAGATACTGATCGCGATATTGATGGCCGGGACGAACCGCACACTGCGAAGCAGGGCGATGGGACGAAGGGCGATGGGACGCAGCCCAATGTGGCCCAGCCAGAAGCGGAACAAACCGATGAAGTACAGTCCGACGCAGAACAGATCGACATAGAGCAGCCCGACTCGTACCAAACTGACGCGGCGCAGACCGAGTTAGAACAAATCGATGCAGTACAGCCTGACGATGTACAGTTCGATGCAGACCAGACCGACATAACGCCGCCCGATTCGGACCAAACTGACGCAGCGCAGCCCGAGGCAGAACAAGCCGATGAAGTAGAGCACTATGATGAAGTAGAGCACTATACAGAACAGCCGGACATAACGCCGCCGGAGGCAGTGCTGCCCGATATGGGCCAAATCGGCGCGGTGGTGCCCGAGGCAGACCAGCTGGATACGGATGCAGTGGCAGGGGCTGCAGGCGGAGGTGAACCGATGCATGGCAAACAACAGGACAAATCGCGCGGGCGAACCGGTTGGGCGCGCGCTGGGTCGGTTGCATTGAATTTGCTTGGCCTCATGATCGGCCTTGGCTTTCTCGGTGCTCTCGGGGTTGGCGGTGGGGCTGCGCTCTATTTCGACAAACTGGCGCAGGACCTACCCGATTACGAGGTGCTTGCCGATTACGAACCACCGGTTACCACGCGCGTTTATGCCGGCGATGGCAGCCTGGTTGCAGAGTTTGCCCGCGAACGGCGCATTTTCGTGCCCGTTGAGGCGATGCCAGACATCGTCAAACAGGCCTTTATTTCTGCGGAAGACAAGAAATTCTACCAGCATAGCGGTGTTGATATTAAAGGCGTCGTGCGCGCGCAGATTTCCAATGTCAGCAATGTTCTGAATGGCCGCCGCCTGGAAGGAGGGTCAACGATTACCCAGCAGGTTGCGAAAAACTTCCTGTTGTCGAGCGAACAACGCATTGATCGGAAACTGAAAGAATGGCTGATCGCCAGACGGATTGAGCGCGCCTTCTCTAAAGATCAGATTCTCGAACTCTATCTGAACGAGATTTATTTAGGAAATCGATCCTATGGCGTTGCTGCTGCGGCGCTGAATTATTTTGATAAGTCCCTTGAAGATTTGACGTTGCAGGAAGCTGCTTACCTCGCGGCGATCCCCAAGGGGCCGAGCAATTACCATCCCGTCCGGTATGAGGCGCGGGCGGTTGATCGTCGAAATTGGGTCATTGGGCGCATGTTGGACGATGAAGTTGTTTCCGATAGCGACGCTGCGGCGGCCCGGGCAACGCCCCTCGGTGCCAAGATCGCGCCGGCACTTGGTGCGCGGGAATGGGCAGCTGAATATTTCGCTGAAGAAGTCAGAAAAGAGATTGCCGGCCGGTATGGTGCCGAGGCGCTTTACGATGGTGGTCTTGCCGTGCGCACGACGCTTGATCCGGCATTGCAAAACGCCGCCGGCCGCACTTTGCGGCATTGGCTTGTTGAATATGACCGGCGTCATGGATGGCGCGGGCCGATCGATAATGTTGATCTGGGTGCAGACTGGCGTGCTGAAATAGATGGTATTTTCAAGAGCTATTACGAAAAACGAAAAATTGCCGAAGATCTCGCGCCCTGGCGTCCGGCTCTCGTCACGGAAGTTTCTAAATCACGTGCGGAAATTGCGCTCGACGCGCAGACAACTGGTTTTATTCCGCTGTCTGAAGTTTTGTGGGCACGGCCTTATATTGGCTCCGATGAACTTGGAGCGGAAGTTACCGCAGTTGGCGATGTTCTGTCTGTAGGTGATCTCATTCTGGTGGTGGCGCAAGGCGCTGATGGTCATCGATCAGTTGAGCCCGGTGATGAGGAAGAAGTTGACGTCAGTGAGCCTGATCCAGATGCATATGCGCTACGGCAGGCACCCGCAGTTAATGGCGGGCTCGTGGCAATTGATCCACACACTGGCCGCGTGCTGGCACTCGTTGGGGGTTATTCCTTCCAGCTCTCTGAATTTAACCGTGCGGTGCAGGCGCGACGGCAGCCCGGCTCAACTTTTAAGCCCTTTGTGTATGCGGCGGCTCTTGATAACGGCTACACGCCATCGAGCATTGTTCTGGATGCGCCGTTTGTTGCACCCAGCGTGGACAGCTGGTGGAAGCCCGGAAATTACGTAGCAGGACGGTTCTATGGTGAGAGCACCCTGCGACTGGGCATAGAGCAGTCACGAAACACAATGACGGCACGTCTGGCGCAGGATTTGGGTATTGGGCGGATTGTTGAATATGCCGGGCGGTTCAATCTCTCGGATCGCTTGCCACGCGAGCTTGCCATTTCTCTGGGGTCCGGGGAGACGACATTGACGCGAATTACCGCCGCTTATGCGACGTTCGTTAATGGCGGTAAATCTGTTCAGCCATTTATCATCGACCGCGTACAGGACCGCGATGGCACAACCATTTTCCGCCATGACATGCGTGTATGCGCGGCGTGTGCGTCTGAGGAATGGGAAGGGCAATTTGAGCCAGTTCTGGAAGATACGCGTGAGCAGGTAATTGATCCGCGCACCGCCTATCAAATGGTGTCAATGCTGGAAGGGGTCGTTCGGCGCGGCACCGGGACCCGTGTGCGGCGCGCTGTCAACAAGCCTGTCGCTGGCAAAACCGGTACCACAAATGAGTATAAAGATGCCTGGTTTGTGGGGTTTGCATCTGATCTGGCAGTTGGTGTTTTCGTTGGTTTCGATTTGCCCAATACGCTGGGGCAAGGCGAAGCGGGCGGCAAAGTTGCCGCGCCGATATTTGCTGATTTCATGTCTGAGGCATTGGCGGAGAAACCGGGCATTCCCTTCCGGGTGCCATCGGGCATTCGTTTGGTCCGCGTGAACGCAAAGACCGGTCGCCCGGCTGGCGCTGATGAAAGAAATGTCATTCTTGAAGCGTTTAAGGCGAGTGATAATCTCAATACGGTAGGTCGCCGTGATGAGATGCTCGATTTCAATTCGATGGCTGTTGGTGGATTTGAAGATGAGATCGAACAGTTCAACGAACTTGACGAACTCAACGGCCTGAATTAGCCCAAAGCCGACCTTTTGGTGGTTATTTTTGATTACAGGGAACGTTCAGGATGCGTGCCGACCTCGAACACATGTCATCGCAAGTCAAGCAGTCATTGGAACTGCTGAGGAGGCGTCTTTGACTGGGATGCTGCAACTAAACGGCTAGAAGCACTAAATGCAGCCGCTGAAGACCCGGATTTATGGAATGATCCTGATGCGGCGCAAAAAACCATGCAGGAACGCACCTCACTTGCCAATCAGATGGATGGGGTTCAGGAGATCGACACGGAGTTGACCGATCTTCTAGATCTGGCTGAGCTGGCTGAAGCTGAGGATGATGCTGCCAGTTTGGATGAGGTTGAGTCCATGCTGAAAGCCTTGACCGCGCGCGCGGCGAAGGCGGAAACAGAAGCATTATTATCCGGCGAGGCGGACGGCAATAACTGCTTTTTGGAAGTCCACCCCGGGGCGGGCGGAACGGAGTCCAATGATTGGGCGTCCATGTTGCTGCGCATGTATGTTCGCTGGGCGCAGCGTGCCGGATATAAGGTCGACATCATAGACGAGCAGCCCGGTGAAGAAGCGGGCATCAAATCGGCAACGATTCAAGTCAAAGGTTATAATGCATACGGATGGTTGAAAACAGAGTCTGGCGTCCACCGATTGGTGCGCATTTCGCCTTATGACTCAAACGCGCGGCGTCATACGTCTTTCGCGTCGATCTGGGTCTATCCCGAAATTGATGAGCAGATCGACATAGAAGTGAGCGAGAGTGAATGTCGTATTGATACGTTTCGCGCGTCCGGTGCCGGCGGTCAGCATGTGAATACAACTGACTCTGCGGTGCGCATCACGCACGTGCCAACTGGCATTGTTGTTCAGTGTCAGAATGAACGATCTCAGCATAAAAACAGGGCAACAGCCTGGAATATGCTTCGTGCGCGTCTTTACGAGGTTGAGTTGCAAAAGCGCGAAGAAGAAGCTGCCCAGGCGGCAGCCTCAAAGACGGATATTGGTTGGGGTCATCAAATCCGTAGCTATGTCTTGCAACCCTACCAGATGGTTAAAGATCTACGCACACAGGTTGAACGCCCCAGTCCTGATGAAGTCCTAGATGGCGATTTGGACCCGTTCCTGACTGCCGCTTTGGCGCAGCGGGTAGCAGGCTGAATATTACCGTGCCGCCCCTTGCCTGGAATTCAGGCGTTCGAGGGCCTGATGTCCATCTATAAGCAAAAGCCCCGCACGATTGCTCGAGCGGGGCAAAGCAGAAAATAGTCAGGCAGGTGAGCCTTAGAACCCTGAGTTCGTGCGAAACAGATCAGCGCAAAGGTGATCGGCTCGGCGTCTGGAAGGAAGGCGTATCACCTGATGCTATCTCCTTGGCGGCCTTATTTTTGTTGCCGCGCGCCTCTGACTTCGTCCCCGTGTCCGATACAGGCGTTTGCTCCGCGACAGGCCTGGAAGCAGGTGCCGGTGCGCGAGGTGTTCGGAAATTGTTGATTGCCGTGTCGGAAAGGGGGTCGTCGGAATGTCGACAGTTTCCTTCAAAATGCGCACCGCTTTCGACCGATAGGTAACTATGAAGAATATCGCCCAAAATCCGCGCCGATGATGCCAGCGTGACGTTCTTCGCTCTGATCCCACCATCTACCTTACCACGGACGATAACGTGATCAGCCATGATTTCACCATGAACGGCCGCCATCTCGCCGACGATCAGTTCCTTGGCATGAACATTACCTTCCAGTTCACCGTCGAGCTGAACCTCGCCTGCAGAATTTATGTCGCCACGAAGAGACATATCAGCCGATATGATAGAAGGAACCCCGGCCGCTTTCATGGAGCTTGACCGGCGCGATGCGGCATTACCAGACGAGAATGCTCCGGAAGTTTCCTGCCCGGATGTGGTTGTCTCGCCGTTTTCTTTGTTCTGCTTGTTTTTAGCTTTCGAAAACATATCTTCCTGCCTCAATAAATTTTCTAGGGTTCTTCGGCTGCCCCCGATAAAGGATCTCGTAATGGACATGGGGACCGGTACTCCGTCCGCTATTGCCCAATTCACCTACTTTTTGGTGAAGTTTTACCGTCGCACCCTTCTTCACCACTATTTTATTCATGTGGGCGTAGCGCGTGACGAAACCATTTCCATGGTCGATTTCTACGGTTCGACCGAACCCTGCCCGATATCCGGCGAAACGAATCTTACCGGGTGCTGTTGCAACAATTGGGGCAGCCCAACGTGCAGCAAAATCGAGACCGTAATGATTTGCAGCCCGCCCATTAATAGGGTCGCGGCGAACGCCAAATCCGCTCGTTTGGCGGCGGGCTTCAATCACGGGGGTTGAAAAGGGGATTGAGTCAATTGCGGCAGTCAGCTGATCCAATTCGCTAATCAAAAGGCCGGTTTTATTTGTATGATGGAAAAAGTGGGCACTCGCAGGATTAGTCGACATTGCGTCGATGAAGGGGCCGCCCTGGGCGAGCACATCATTGGCAATTTTTGGTGCCGTTGTGACCATTTCCGGCGTAATTCCGGCCGTAGCCAAAACCCCGTGTAGCTCGGCGATCCGCTCACTTGCGGTTTCTTCCAATGTCGCCAACAACAAGATCTGTTCTTCATACAGCGCGCCCGCGGCTGTATTGATCTGCGCCAATGAATTTGCCGCCGAGCTGTCTTTTGGTAATGTAAATCCGGATGAATTTGTATTGGGTAAGCGCGCGTTCCGCTGAAGCGCAGTAATGCGAGAACGGCGCGGCGTCGGGTCGGAGGGCATGAGGTCAATCATGATCCTGTTGCCATTTCGCGGCTTTTGACCGTTTGGAAAACCGGCATCGGAGAGCTCTTCAGCCAAATTGTTTACGGCCGAGTCGATAGCTGACTTTTGCTCGACAACCGACTGCAACATTAGGTGGCGGTGATTGATTTCCCCCATTGCGGCGTCGAACTGCTCCTGCAGGATCGAGTTCAGAGCGTT
>SHAI01000083.1 GCA_004213235.1 Parvularculaceae bacterium | reverse complement strand
GAATAGGCGATCTAGCCTTGGCGCACGCGCCATGCAACAAAAATTCGTCCCGAATATCAGCGCCGCACCATCATCATCCCCTCTTGCCGGACCGTCTGTCCCCTTGGCCCTGATCGGAAAACCGCAGCACAACCCGTGTCACAGCGGCCCTGTCCCCATCAAATCGTGCTTATCCGGTAATGCGCGCGGCTTGACCCGCCTTCGCGTTTGCGGTAACGCCCTGCCTTCAAAACAACCGGACGTATGAAGCCGGACCCAAAAAGGACCCACAGGTGCCGCGAAATCTATCGCGGCCAACAGGAGATCGACCATGTACGCAGTGGTAAAGACCGGCGGCAAGCAATATCGCGTCGCCAAAGACGATATCATCACAATTGAACGCCTCACCGCCGAACAGGGCGAAATCGTCACGCTCGACAGCGTGTTGATGGTCGCAAACGGCGATGATGTGACCGTTGGTGCCCCTTTAGTGGATGGCGCTTGCGTTGCCGGCGAGATTGTTGAACACAAACGCGCGAAAAAGATCGTCATCTTTAAAAAGCGCCGCCGCCAGAATTATCGTCGCAAGGCTGGCCACCGCCAGCACCAGACAGTGCTGCGCGTAACCGAAATCCTCACCGGCGGTGCCAAGCCCTCCGCCGCAGCGAAATCAGCGAAGACGGCCCCTGCAGCGACGCCCGATGGCGCTGACGATTTGAAACTTCTTTCCGGCGTAGGTCCCGCTCTTGAGAAAAAGCTCCATGAAGTTGGGGTAACAAGCTTTGCCCAGATCGCGGCCTGGGGCCCGGCGGAAATAGCAGAATTTGACGAAAAACTGTCCTTCAAGGGCCGTATCGAACGTGAAAACTGGATCGAGCAGGCGAAGAAACTCTCTGCCGGCGAAACGGAGTAACTCTCATGGCACATAAAAAAGCAGGTGGTTCATCCCGCAATGGTCGCGATTCAGAAGGCCGACGCTTAGGCGTAAAGAAGTATGGCGGCGAACACGTCATTCCAGGCAACATTATCATTCGTCAGCGTGGCACCAAATTCCACCCCGGTGAAAATGTCGGCCTCGGCAAAGATCACACCATCTTCGCAAAGGTAGAGGGCAAGGTTGCCTTCCGTCAGCGCGCAGGTGGACGCAATGAAGTTTCAGTTGAGCCAATGGCCAGCGAATAACCGACCAGGCTGATAATTTATCAAGAGCCGGCACCGGGGAGCCCCGTGCCGGCTTTTTGTTTGTTTGATGCAAGTTCTATTTTACAGCGGGCCGGTGCGTATCCAGCGGATCAGGCCAGACCCGCACGGCCAATCGCCAGGAATTTCTCGCGACGACGTTTCCTTATCTCGTCAGGTGACATCCCGGCAAACTCATCGAGCGCCTGTTCAATCGCATCACCAAGTCGCTCCATCGCATGCACAGGATCACGGTGTGCACCGCCTGCCGGCTCTGGAACAATCGTGTCAATGACACCCAAACCTTTCAGGTCGGCCGCAGATATGCGCATCGCCTCTGCCGCCTCCGGCGCTTTCGATTCTCCTTTGCCCGCAGCATCTTTCCACAAAATGGAAGCGCACCCCTCCGGCGAGATCACCGAATAAACGGCATGTTCAAACATGATAACGGCATTGGCCGCCGCCAGGGCAACGGCTCCGCCTGACCCGCCCTCACCGACAATGCTTGCGATCACCGGCGAGCCAAGCCCGAGGCATTTATCCGTACACGCCGCGATAGCTTCCGCCTGGCCGCGCTCCTCCGCGCCGCGCCCGGGATAGGCACCTGGCGTATCCACGAGGGTAATCACGGGGAGGGAAAATCGTTCCGCGAGGTCCATCAACCGGATCGCTTTGCGATATCCTTCCGGCGAGGCCATGCCGAAATTATGCTTCACCCGCTCGGTCGTGTTTGCGCCTTTTTCATG
Source organism: Parvularculaceae bacterium (assembly GCA_004213235.1). Lineage (GTDB taxonomy): Bacteria > Pseudomonadota > Alphaproteobacteria > Caulobacterales > Parvularculaceae > MED-G105. The sequence continues at coordinate 7,696 of SHAI01000083.1, read as the reverse complement.
CCCAATGACCACAACTGAACGTCCACGGAACTTTGCGGGTCCGCCGAGGATGGCAAGGTCTTCGCCGAACTTGCGATCACCAGCAAGGGGCGTGAAATCATCAAGAAGATGGGCCGCGTAATCGGAGAACTTCGGCCGTGCCGCGTGGCGCGCCACCTGGGTTTTTTGCCAGCGATTCAGCTTGCTATAAGCATCGACGAGGAGTTGATCGACCCTACCCTGCAGCCGGTCAATTTCCTCTTTTACGCTGTTCGCATCGCCTTCATCATTCTGACGAAGCTCTTCGATCTTCCCTTCAAGCTCCGCAATAGGTGTTTCGAATTCAAGATAAACGCGCATCATTTTTCGCCTTGCAACTCGTGGATTAGCCTAGATCAGCATAAGGTAATCTACTTCTCTGGCCAAGCGCTTAACCGCCCTCAGACTACTGTTCTTCCTCAGGTTTCAAGCGCGGCGCAAACCCGCGGGCCGCATTATCACGAGGAACCTCAACCAGGACGGGTGGACTGTCGGGAAATGAGCGCCGCCAGGCCATCTCCAAGTCATATTGCCTTGCTGTTTCACTCTCGCCAGCGGCACGCATCGCGGCGCGCGTAACCACGTCCGCAACCGGGTCGCTGCGATAGCTTTCCGACGATAACGCCAGCGCAGAAAGCAGTAACGCGCCTTTGGAATCTTGTGAAACCGCATTGAAGGCCGAACCAACAATATCAGCGAACGCATCGCGGTTTTCTATCTGTATACCTTCGTTTCCATCAGCACTGGCATTTCCATCAAGATTGATCTGAATATCGACATTCGCAACAGAGGCCACAATCGACGCCTTACCCGGATCAAGCTTTGACAAAAGGGACGTTAGCTCGATGAACCGCGATTTTTGTTCCTCTGCGAGACTGTCAAAACCTGCCCCCAGCATCGCCAACAACCAGTCGCCGGCTGTCTCGCCGTCTCCTGCGCTCATTTCGACAAGCGCAAACGCCCCCGCCTCTTCCGGGGTGACGATCACCCCCTCCAGAAAGGCGACATCATCTCTATAAATTGCAACAGCTGCATACGCCTGCTCAAAGCTCGTTGCTGTATTTATAACAGCGGCAATCAGCGCGGCACGGTCCCGCACAAACTCCGGCGACGACATTGACAGCACATTCTGATAGGCCAAAGCTGACGTCATGGGGTCGCTCGGCGACCCAATGATAATATCGCGGACATTGGCCTGTTCATATGGCTCAAATTCGACTGAGCGATAAAGGTTGGTCAGTGCAGAAACTGGCACCAGACCTGTTGCAATACCATGCATCGCTGCATTCATGCGGATTGCCATCGGAACGGCTTCATCCGCTGCCAGCGCCTGGATAACGCCAACATCAGCCCTTTCGAAAAGGAGCGGATCCGGAACCGCGCCAAGCGTGCGCATGGCTGCTAACTCGATTGCCGTTGTCGGCGCGACCGCCTTCTTCAACGGTACGGGAATTGTCGCCGCTGTCAGTAACTCATCTTCAGTTTCGCTTAATGCGCCCTGCTCGCGCAAAATACCAAGGGTCAGGTCTGCGGTGTTGTATTCTTCCTGAACTGCGAAACACAGTACCCGAAGCTTTTCCCAGAAAAACCCGTTTGCTTGACCGGTCGGCGCGCGCCTGGCGCGATCACAAGCGGAGACAAGATCATTTTCGTGCAGATCCGCTATGGCTAGCGCCTGGCCAACGATCCGATCATTGTCCGATGCACTGGACAAGCTTGCAATCGTACGTGCTTCATCATTAAGGCCCGCGCGCGCGAGCACCAAAAGCTTGCGTCCGCCCAGGGAAGCAGGCGCAGCCTCCGGCGCGTCGCCAGCAGATAACAATACCCGCCGCATCATCTGACCAAGGCTTGGACTAAGCGCTCGCGGCGGCAATTTGATCAGAAGCTTTTCCACCGCAGCGCCAGATGTTGACGCCCAAAGGTCCGGTGAAAACGCGCCGTCGCCTTGTGAAAGTGTACCCGTTTCAAAGGGTGATCGCGCCAACGACGTCTCTTCCACCACCACTGGTGTGACTTCCTGAGCGACCCCGAGACCAAGCAATACAGCGCAAAACAAACCCGCGCGCGCAACAAAACGAAAAAGATCAACCATTTTCACCGCGCGCCTCCACTTCAATCATGCGAATTTCTGGCGCGATCGTTGTTGAGTAAGCGTATAACCCGGAAATCGCCATGACGACGAAAATAACCATAAAAATCAATAATTTCATTTTAAACTGATGGGTTCCACACCCACTTCTCAACAACTGCCCTCACACCATAACGGCATTCTTGGGTCGACAAAAGCACTCGATGACGAATGTATGCTAGCAGAGCACGACTGGATCGCCTAAATGGAGCTCATGGAGCGGAAAAAATTGCAGGAAGTGCGCCTGACGCGATCAGTAGCGATTGTTGGCATGATGGGCGTGGGCAAGACCACCATCGGGCGCCGGCTTGCGCCACGGTTGCGACTGAAATTCAAGGATGCTGACGAAGCAATTGAAGCCGCTGCCGGCATGTCGGTTGCCGACCTCTTCACGGCGCATGGAGAAGAAAGCTTCCGGCGGGGCGAAACCCAGGTCATCGACCGGCTCTTGACTGGCCCCCCTATCGTGCTGGCTACAGGCGGGGGCGCGATGGCTCAGCCAGAAACCCGTGAAATCATCAAAACCAAGTCTATTTCGATCTGGCTGCGCGCAGACATCGACACGATCGTCAAGCGCGCCACGCGCCGACCGACCCGCCCTTTATTAGCCAATGGCAATCCGCGCGAGACGATTGAAAATTTGCTCAAGGCGCGAAGCGGCTATTATGCTGAGGCTGATATCGTGATCGACAGCCAAGCAGGGCCCCATAAAAACACGGTAGATATTATTGTGAACGCGCTGAGATCCTATGTCGAACCAGAGGCCAAGAGATGACCGTTTCCCGCGTCCGGGTTGAATTACCCCCATCCGGGGATGATCGGTCATACGATGTGATCATCGGTGCAGGCCTGCTCGACGAAGCCGGCACCCACATTCGGACCTATCTACCGCGCGCGAAAACGGTCATCATTACCGATGAGAATGTCGCCCGCGCCCAGGGCAAGCGTCTGCGACGAGGGCTCAAGGCTGCAGGAATTGAGTTTGACGAGATAATCCTGCCGCCCGGTGAAGCAACCAAATCCGTGGAACAGCTGGGCCAGTTGCTTTCTTCATTGTTGGCGCTCGGCGTTGAACGCAGCGACGTCGTCATCGCCTTTGGTGGCGGCGTGATAGGTGACCTCGTTGGGCTGGCCACCGCCCTTTTGCGGCGCGGTTGTAGCTTCATTCAGATACCTACAAGCTTACTCGCACAGGTAGATTCAAGCGTCGGCGGCAAAACCGCTGTAAATGCGCCTGAAGGGAAAAACCTCATTGGCGTTTTCCACCAGCCGAAACTTGTACTTGCTGACATCAATGCCCTGCAAACCCTCCCCCTACGGGAATATGCAGCTGGCTATGCGGAAGTCGTAAAATACGCCGCCCTTGGTGATCTCGGTTTTTTTGACTGGCTGGAAACCGGCGATGTTTATTCACCACAATCGCTTGTTAAGGATCCTGCCGCTGTTACGCGGATGATCGAAACCTGCATCGCCGCGAAGGCAAATATCGTTATCGCCGACGAAACCGAACGCAGCGTGCGACAATTATTAAATCTCGGACACACATTTGGCCACGCGCTGGAAGCGGCATACGGATATTCTTCCAGCCTGTTGCACGGCGAAGCTGTGGCTGCGGGCATGGGATTGGCATTTGATTTTTCAGTCACCCAGGGACACTGTTCACGTGATCATGCCGACCGACTGAAACAGCATTTACGAGACGCTGGCCTGCCAACTGGACTTGGCGATCTGCCTGCGCGGGACGCACAATTATCCGTTTCCGAATTAATGGAGTCAATTCAGCAGGACAAAAAAGTACGCGGCGGGCATCTGACATTCATTCTGGTGCGCGCGCTCGGAGAGGCCTTTATCGACGATGACGTTTCACCAGAGGCTTTAGCGCTATTCTTAACGAAGTCAGGGGGCGTATCGAATTGAACCGAAACAATCTTCGAACGAATTGCCGACAGCCCGGGATAAGGTCGGGAACATGATAAAAACGCCAAAAGCCACAATGATTGGAACAAATGGCCTGCTATGGGCTTGATGCAAATTAAATCAGCTGAATAAGCGCAACCCGATTGCTCATGCCACTACTTCCCATACAAATGAAAGTTTAAACGAAAAATATGACTGACCCTGCTCCTCCCATTTGGCTCGTCGCCGGTGCCATCTTCGGCCTGTTATTGATCTCCGCGTTCTTCTCCGGCTCCGAGACCGCGCTGACGGCCACCTCCAGGGCGCGCATGCATAAGCTTGAATCGGACGGCAATAAACGCGCGCGTTCGGTTAATCGGTTGATCCGCGAACGTGAACGCATGCTTGGCGCAATTTTGCTGGGCAATAACCTCGTCAACAACTCCGCCGCCGTTTTATCCGGCGCACTTTTGGGCGCTTTGTTTGGCGAGGCCGGATTGATTTACGCAACGATCGCCATGACGGCACTGATCGTTGTATTTTCAGAAGTCACGCCGAAAACTCTCGCCATTGCGCGGCCGGACGCCTTCGCCATGTTTGTTGCACCAGCGATGCGCTGGATCGTCCTTGTCTTTGCGCCGGTTACCCGCATTGTGCAATTCATCGTCAACAAATTCCTGCGCCTTTTTGGAGTTGATACAAATAATCAGCCATCGGCATTTTCCGCCGAGGACGAATTGCGCGGTGCGGTAGATCTCCACCATGTGGAAGGTGGTCTCAAAAAAGAAGCCAGAGATCGCTTCCGCGGCATGCTTGATTTCAATGATATCCGCGTGGAAGAAATCATGGTTCACCGCAAATCGGTGGAAATGCTCGATCTGGATTCCCCGGCCGCCGACCTTATTACCAGTGCTCTCAATAGCGTTCATACCCGCCTGCCCTTATTCAGGGGCACACCGGACGAAGTAATCGGCATACTGCACGCGAAAGACCTGTTGCGCGCATTATGGGAAGCGGATTCTGACCCAAAACGCATTAACCTGGAAGCAATTGCCCGCAAACCCTATTTCGTGCCGGAAACCACCACGCTGCATGAACAGCTCGATGCATTTAAACGCAAACAGGAACATTTCGCCCTGGTTGTTGATGAATATGGCGCGATCCAGGGGCTTGTGACACTGGAGGATATTCTGGAAGAAATTGTCGGCGAGATTGAAGACGAGCATGACAGCCCGGTGCAGGGCCTTCGTCCGCAGGCCGATGGTTCTATCAATGTCGATGGCGATGTAACAATCCGCGACTTGAATCGCGCCAGGGACTGGTCGCTTCCCGACGAAGAAGCTGTAACCATCGCCGGGCTTATTATTCACGAAGCGCAATCTATTCCCGAAGTCGGCCAGACTTTCTCGTTCCACGGATTCCGCTTCAAGATATTGAGGCGCCGTCGCAACCAGATTACGGCCGTGAAAATTATCCAGCTATCGTAAAATGCGCGGGGGATCGGCAAGGCAATATGTCATGACAGAATAAGCCGCTTTATGCCGCGGCTGCGTTCTCCAGCGCAAAGGCCTGAAACCCCGGTACGGCATCGCGATAAAGCTTAGGATAGCTTAGGATAACGACACGGTACGCTGGCAAATCAAGGAGCACGCCAACGCGCGAAACATATCGCCAAAGGTCAGCCACGGAGATAAACCCGGCTTTTCACCCGGCTTCTAATGCGCAAAAATGCCGTCGAGATTATATTCTGTCATCTGAAGGGTTTTCGCCAAATCACAACCCTACATGACAGGTCCACCGAAATGTTCCTTTGCGCCATGCAACGTACACCAACCAAATTATAATGGTTATGAGTTTTTATGACGAAAACGTAGCTTAATCTTCCTTGTAATCCTTTTCGAGAATTCCTTTTTCTTTAAGGGTTTTCGTGAGTTTCTCTGTTCGGAGGTATGCTAAGAGCCCAAAAGCAAAACCAACCATTGAAAAAACTTCCATAACGACCTCTAATTATTTAATCAGCCCAGCCTACTCCACCGTGACAGACTTGGCTAGGTTCCTTGGTTGGTCGATATCGGTCCCTTTGGCCGCGGCGGTGTGATAGGCGAGCAGTTGCAGCGGCGCAGCAACAGCAAATGGCGCGAGCAAAGGATGCGTTGCTTTTGGAACCTCGATTGCCGCGGCGACATCATCAGACGTGGCGGCCACGCCTTGTGCATCGGAAAGTAGGATTACCTGTGCACCACGAGCAATCACTTCATGTACGTTAGAGACTGTCTTTTTGAAGTGTTCATCTGACGGAGCGACCGCAATAACTGGTGTATCCTGATCAATAAGGGCAATGGGGCCATGCTTCAATTCGCCAGCGGCGTAACCCTCCGCATGGATGTAGGATATCTCTTTCAGCTTAAGCGCCCCTTCCATCGCCATGGGAAACGAAACACCGCGCCCTATGAACAGAATATCGCGCTTTCGTGCAACTTGTTGCGCCAGCGTTTCAATGATCGGGTCGGCAGCGAATGATTCGCCAATCAAACGCGGCGCAGCCAGAAGCGCCGCAATGAGTTCACCCGCCTGGCTTTGGGAAAGCACCCCGCGCTGGATCCCAGCAGCAATTGCAAGGCTGGCGCAAACCGCAAGTTGGCATGAAAATGCCTTGGTCGAGGCAACGCCAATTTCAGGCCCGGCCAAAGTTGGATAAATGACGTCTGCTTCGCGCGCAATTGTGGATTCGGTCACGTTGACAATCGCCGCGATTTTTTGCCCGCGCTCTCGGGCATTGCGGAGCGCGGCCAGAGTATCCGCCGTTTCCCCCGATTGCGAGATGAAAAGCGCCCCACCCCCATCCGTATACGGGATTTTTCTATACCGAAGTTCAGATGCGATATCTATTTCTACGGGCAGATTGGCAAGTGTCTCGAACCAATAACGCGCCAGAAGGCCAGCGTAAAATGCCGTTCCGCATGCGGAAATTGTAAGTCGGTCCATCGCAGCGAAATCAAATTCCGACTGCACCACAGACATCCGACCGGACGCAGCATCGACATAGTGCGCAATCGTACGCCCGACAACTTCGGGCTGCTGGCGGATTTCTTTTGCCATGAAATGACGGAAACCACCTTTGTCCACCCAGCTTTCCGCCGTGGTAACGATTTTCTGAGGGCGTTCAACTTGCGCGCCGTTACCATCAAAAATTTCAACCCGCTCCCGGCGGACAAGCGCAATGTCACCATCGTTCAGATAGGTAATTTTATTCGTAAGCGAACCAAGTGCCTGTGCATCTGATCCAACAAAAGCCTCGCCATCCCCCTCACCGATCGCCAGGGGGCTTCCCTGACGTGCAACAATGATCAGGCCGGGCACATCCTCGAAAAGGATAGCCAACGCATACGCACCAACGACCTGCCCAAGCGCACGGGCAACCGCTCCATGCGGGTCATGATCCTTGGCAAATTCATGTGCAACAAGTTTCGCCACGACCTCGCTATCTGTCTCAGTATCAAAAGAAACACCTTCGTCGGAGAGCATGGCGCGCAATTCGGCAAAATTTTCGATGATCCCATTATGAACGAGAACGGCACCATCGCCATCATGAGGGTGGGCGTTGGCAACCGTCGCTGCGCCGTGGGTCGCCCACCGGGTATGACCGATACC
>SHAI01000082.1 GCA_004213235.1 Parvularculaceae bacterium | reverse complement strand
CGGGCGGTCAGCCCGTTTCTGCGCGCAGATGACCCCGCCCTGGCGGCGGCACTAGGCATGGCAGGTGCTGATCCGGTTGATGTCTTTGCCGAAGTTCGCCAACGCAAAGATAATTTTTGACTTTTGAGCATGAGCTGCAAGGCCGGCCGCCCAAACATGACAGCCTGCGTAATTTGAAAAAATGATCCTTGGGTAGATCATTATCGCCAATCAGAAATGGGCTTCCAGGAAATTGGCGATGTCCACGGACCCGGGGCGCCCGGCAATGCCGCGCTTCGGGCTATAGCGCACCGTCAAAATCGGCCCGTCGATCCAGACGCCCGGCGTCTCGCCTTCAATGAACCGAACGCGGTTGAGCGTTGCAGAAATCTTTGCTGCCCGCGCTCCTTCCGCCGCAGCGAGATCGATCCCTTCGGCAGTCCGGGCAATCGCATCTGCCAAAACAGGGACGGGCAAAACAGGGGTTGGCAAAACAGGGGCGGGCAAAGCGCGGCGCGCCGAATTTTTGCTGTAACTGGCACTGGATTTAGAACTGAAATTAGAACTGGAATTGGAACTGGCACCATCGCCACTGATATCGCGCATTGCCTTAAATGACTGCCGCGCGCGCGCAAGATTGGGACGCCGCGACACCGGCGCATCAATGTCGAATATAATTGGCGAAGACAGACGTGCACTTAGCAGTGCCGTTGCCGTCCGCGCCCATTCACGCGCCACATCATGGGTGTACGGAAAGAGCCGTAAAGGTGCGTCAGCAATGTACATTTTTGTCGCCGCAGCACCACGTGACGTGCCCGGCCAATAGACTGTCGCATTACCATAGGGTGTCAGTCGAAGCACAACGCGTTGGCGGGGATCGCGGTAAATGGTATCCCCGCGCGGGCCCCTTGTTGGCGTTAGCGGCACGATTTCTTCTGCCGCATAATCATCACCAAATTGACAGATCAGCCGGGTCTCGCCAGCCCCACACAGAAACTTCACCCGCGGACGGGCGCGATCGGATTCCAAGAGAAAAACCCGATTGTCAGCCGCGGTGACAAAACGCTGCACACTCACCCCGGCGTTTTGAGGGGAACGCACGCGTTTGGCATCGACCAGCGATGAAAACGGATCCGCCGCCGCAAAATGCTTGGACGCTGCGGGTCGGGGTTCTTCCCCATCCGCTGGCGTAATCAATACTGCCATGGTTAATACGGCACCAGCGACCAAAGCCCGCCCGGAGCCCGCAGCGAGGCCAAACGCAACACGCCGAAACGCAGATATTCCAGTTGAATTTCCAAACATCACAATGCCTAACATAGTAGACACTACAACGCGATTTGGGCAAAAACCGGGCTGGATTGACCATTTTCTGCTTTTTATCGTCAAAAAAAGGAGCGCCGAACGCGCTCCTTTTGTCATGTAAGCATAAAGATATCGGACGATTGGGTGACGCCGCGATATGATGTTATGCTGCGATGTATTGGCCGCCATTCGCCGTCAGGACCGAGCCGGTGATAAATCCAGCAGCATCAGACGATAAAAACGTTACGCACCGCGCGATCTCATCTGCCTCGCCGAGTCGGCCTACCGGAATCTGCTTCACAATCGCAGCTTTCACTTCCGGGGAGATCGCTGCCACCATGTCGGTTGCGATATATCCCGGCGCGATTGCATTCACCGTTACACCTTTGAAAGCACCTTCTTGTGCCAGGGCGCGGGTAAAGCCGATCATCCCCGCTTTTGCCGCGGAGTAATTGGTCTGGCCCATCTGGCCTTTTTGACCATTGATCGAGGAGATATTGACGATCCGGCCGAAGCCACGCTCGCGCATGCCAGGAAATACCTGGTGGGACATGTTGAAGACACTGTCGAGATCAGCGGCCATCACCTGACGCCATTGTTCTGGCTTCAGTTTGTGAAACATCGCGTCGCGCGTGATTCCAGCATTATTTACAAGTACATCGCTCGGCCCGTGGGCTGCTTCTATCTCCGCGACACCAGCCTGGCATGCGTCATAGTCAGACACATCCCATTTAAACGCGGGAATGCCCGTTCTTTCGCTGAACGCGTTCGCCGCTTCAACATTACCGGCATAGGTTGCTGCAACCTTATAGCCAGCCTCCTTAAGACCGACTGCAATGGCTTCACCAATCCCGCGAGTGCCGCCGGTGACAATGGCGCTTCTTTCCGTCATGAGGGTTCTCCAGATATTCGTTTCTTCTGCAAAAAGATCTTCTCAGTTTATACTCTTTCCACACACATGGCGACGCCCATACCGCCGCCAATACACAATGTTGCAAGGCCCTTGGATTTTTCGGCACGCCGCAACTCATGAAGCAGTGTCGTCAAAACCCGGGCACCGGATGCACCGATCGGATGGCCAATCGCGATAGCCCCGCCGTTTACATTGACCTTTTCCGCGTCCCAACCGAGCTCTTTACCAACCGAAAGCGCTTGGGCGGCAAAGGCTTCGTTAGCTTCGATGAGGTCCACCTCATCGAGGGTCCAGCCAGCCTTTTGTAATGCAAGGCGAGACGCTGGTGCTGGTCCGATTCCCATAATCGATGGGTCGACCCCGCAATGTGCCGCCGACGCGATGCGCGCAAGCGGCGTCACGCCGCGCCGTGCCGCTTCGTCTTCGGACATGACGACCAATGCCGCTGCCCCGTCATTAATGCCCGACGCATTCGCGGCAGTTACCGTTCCATCCTTGATGAAGGCAGGGCGCAGGCCAGACACCGCCTCAACCGTCGCGCCGTCACGGATATATTCATCCTCTTCAAAGACAATTTCCCCTTTACGGGTCTTGATCACGACAGGCGTAATCTCGTCCTTGAATTTACCCGCTTTTTTCGCGGCTTCAGCTTTATTTTGGCTGGCGACGGCAAAAGCGTCCTGTTCTTCCCGGCTGATTTGGTATTTTTCCGCCAGGTTCTCCGCCGTCCGGCCCATATGATAGTCGTTAAAGGCATCCCAAAGACCATCAACGATCATGGTGTCGACATGTTTCATGTCGCCCATTTTTACGCCATTACGCAGATGCGCGGCGTGGGGCGCCAAGGACATGTTCTCGTGACCGCCCGCAACCACAATAGACGCTTCGCCAAGACGGATTGATTGGGCAGCAAGCGCCACTGAACGAAGCCCGGACCCACATACCTGATTGATTGACATGGCCGGCTTTTCTTGCGCAACGCCGGCCATGACGGCGGCCTGGCGGGCGGTATTCTGCCCCTGTCCCGTTTGCAGAACGTGGCCCATGACAACTTCGTCCACGTCGTCACCGCCGATTTCTGCGCGCTCAAGCGCAGCTTTAATCACTGTTTCACCTAGTTTCGCTGCAGGCACCGAAGCCAGCCCACCGCCGAAAGAACCAACGCCCGTCCGCGCCGCAGAAGCAATCACCACACCAGTCATGCTGAAATGTCCTCATCTAATTATTCAAAAAGAACCGCCGACACGCCCATATTAAGTTTCACCGACGCGAACGCACGGCAAACAAGGTCGATCGATAGTTGTGCGTCGCTTAGCACGCCCCATGAAAAAAGCGACTGTTTTCGCATTGCGGCATACGCAATATTGAATTTCATGCTATAGACGAGCGTAGAATTCGAAAAAGGCTGGCGGGAACAACCGTTTATTATGTTTCCGCAGTGCAACGCGGCGCAGCGCCATCGGCGCAAACGCCGCCGAGCTATCTGGCACCTGACGCCACGGCCATAACACTAGGGAGCGCAGCATGTCCGCAAGCCAGAAAGATAAAATCGACCCCGCAGCGAAGCGTGCTGGAACGTCGGACACTGCCCATAGCAAGAACGCCCCACCCGACGACGCGATCGTTATCAAGAAGTATGCGAACCGCCGGCTCTACAACACTGGCACCAGTTCTTATGTCACCCTCGATTATCTGTCGGAGATGGTCAAAAATGGCGAGAATTTCGTCGTCTACGATGCCAAATCCGGTGAGGACATCACAAGGTCAGTCTTAACCCAGATTATCTTCGAGGAAGAAAACAAGGGGCAAAACCTCCTGCCAGTGCAGTTCCTGCGGCAGCTCATTCAGTTTTACGGGGACAGTTTACAGTCATTCGTTCCATCCTACCTGGAAATGTCGATGGATACGTTTTCCAAGAACCAGGAAAAAATTCGCGACCGCATGCGCGAAACATTTGGTGCGACACCCGGATACAGCTTTATCGAAGAGACGACGCGTCAAAATATGGCGCTGATCGACAACGCAATGAAGATGTTCACGCCCCCCGGGATGCGCGAATTCTATGCCGCCGCAACGGGACAAGCGGCCAACGTACGTGGTCAAAGCGATCACCAGGCAACGGAAGTTGCCATGTTGAAAGCTGAAATTTCCGAATTGAAGCGGCAACTGGCCGAGACACAAGGGACCGCAGACTGAAAACCGATAAGGTGGTATTTCAGTTTGGACACTGAGAAGCTTCGGCAATTGCGTCGATTTTGCTTAGCGGTTTTTTAACCGCGCAAGACCGGCTGTGCGTTCGGTGCGCCATTGGGTAACCATGATGGGCAGATTTCTGGCCGCCCCATCAGGAAGCCTTGCAGGAAATCAACACCGAGCCCCTTCAAAACCATGGCGTCGGCTTCATTGTCGACCCATTCCGCAACGGTCTGCATACCGAAATTACGCGCAAGATCGAGCAATGTACGCACAAAAAGCTGGTTTTCGCGCGACGACGATACGCCGGTAACAAAGGACCCGTCGATTTTTAAAATATCGATATCGAGGGCTTTCAGGTTTCGGAACGATGTATAGCCGGCACCAAAGTCATCCATGGCAAATTTTGCGCCCAACGCTTTCAATTCCGATACAAAATCGATCGACGCGTCAGCCGCATCAATGACCCGCGTCTCGGTTAATTCAACCGTGATACAGGGTGCCAAAGCCTGGTTTGCTCGTAGCAGCGCAAGATATCCTTCCGCCCACACCGGATCCTTGACCGTTTCCATGGAAACATTGACATTCAGAGAAATCGCCGGCGTGGATGCCAGGGTGTTGATCGCCAGCTCAAGAACGCGACGATCGAGCAAGTGGACCAGGCCAAGGCGCTCTGCAATCGGAATAAATTCCGGTGCTGGCACCTCCTTGTTTTCCTCATTTTTCATCCGCACAAGACACTCATACTTGCGCGGTAGTTCCGACAGATCAGAGACAATGGGCTGGAAGGCGATGTTAATGCGTCGATCGTTGAGCGCCGTCAAAATCACATCTGACATGTGAATGTTGCGCTTGCGCTGAGATACAATGTTCGTGGTTTCTTTAAAGGCGGCCCAGCTCGATGGGCCCATGGCTTTTGCTTCATCGAGGGCCGCTTCGGCGCGGGCCATGATGAGATGCGGATTCGGCTCATGCTCAGCCAGATCGACCGCACCTAAACAGATTGATGCGGCAATAGAGCCCTTTTCAGTTTCAATCACATGTTCGCGCACAACATTGAGAAGCCGGAAACAGGCATCGCGGACTTCTTCTCCGGAAGCATCCGCCAGAAGGATCCCGAAGCGCGTCCCGGCGACGCGACCAATAGACGCACCCTCCCCAAGTACGCTGAGGAGCCGATCGGCCACACCGCGGATTACTGCATCGGCGGCGATGAAACCAAAGTCGGAATTGATCCCGCCAACGTCGTCTATCCCTGCAACGAGATAAGCACCAACGGCCGAACCATCGGTGACATTATCAAACATGGTTTCAAGCCTGTCGCGCAGGGAAGTTCGGTTCAAAACACCAGTCAATTCATCACATTCGGCGCGACGATTCAGATATTCAGCTTCGGCGAGCTCGCGATCAATGGATCGGAAAACCCCAATGATACGGCGCGTATCGCCAACGCCGATCCAGCCGCCGCGTTCTTCATACCAACCGATTGAACCATCTTTGCGGGTCAGCTGGTAGGTACAACTATAACTGGTCGCAGCGCCACTGAGCGCTGCTTCGCGTTCAGCTGGGACCTCGCCTACTATCCGCGCATTTAAGTCAGCAATGCTGCAAAATTCCTGTCCGGCATCACCAAAGATGAAGCGGGTTAGCGACGCATCCGACCAATCTAAACGTCCCGATATCGGATCATACTCAAACAGGACATGACCGACCATATCAGCCTTTAAATGGGTGTCATTTCGCTCGCCAAACGATGATATCGCCGTATTGACGGTCGAAACGGGTCTGCTTGGCTGTGCAATGGTAACGCTTTGGGACATAAGGATCACTCATGGATAACGGACCAAATCTAGCGACCAGCCGTAAAGAAAACGCCAATTTAGGTGTGTGGAATCGTTCAATAGCTGTTGCGCTTCGCGTTTTCCGCTTCCATCCGGATGAGGCAATATAAGGATTGGCGTTTTGCCGACCAGCCCGACAGTCCCGATTGGCCAGGTTGGCCAGGTTGGCACGAAACGTGAATTGGCAAGGTTACACCACTTAACCCGCCCGTTTTAGGTAAAGCTATGTCGTCATCTGCCCCGAAACTCGAAAATATTAGGCCAGATAAAGCTATCTCAACCATCGAAACGGCTTGGTATGGCGAACGGCCTCACACTGAAGCTGCGTCATCGCAAAACGGTGCGCCCTCTTCAGACTGGAGCTTTAGAGCGCGCGGGTGTGCTGAGCTTGACCGTCGCGTTGGTGCCCGCGCAAGCTACGGATATGCGTATGCGAGCATGGCATCCGCGCCATCCCCCGGCGCGCTTAGCAAAATCGCCTGAAATTAAAGCCGCGCGCCGCGCCAAGGGTTTACAAGGAAACACCCTGCAGCGATTCCCAGGAATAGGCGTAGATACGCAAATCCCTCGGCTAATTTCCTCCAACTCCGTCCGTTACGCTAAAATCACGGCGCGCCGTGACCGTTGTGATAACCATGCCCGCCATCGCATCAAGAAACGTCATGGTCATGAAAAGGAAAAAATAGGAATTGCCGAAACCCTTCATGAAGATAAACGGAAACAGGCAAGCCAAAAACAGCACGAACGAAAAGAAATGATTGGCAAGTGTCGACGTATCTGTCCGCGTGGCGCGTAGCAGCTCAACGAACAAAAACCCGATACTCGCGACGAGAAACACATCTCCGCCCCTGATGATCCACGCGTCATCCGACGGCAGCGCTACCGTGTAGATATCTGCAAATACCCAGGGCGTCCCGGCGACACCGATCTGCCCAAGCGTGAGGACCGCATATATAAGCCAACTGACGGCGAGCAATGGCAATATCTGAAGCGCTTTCATGAAACATTCTCCCTTAGACGGCGGTATGCCTGACAGTGAGTCTACTTCGCCGCCATCGGCGAGCTAAACATCCCCTGGATCACGCCGAACCTCGCGCACATGATTTGGCGAGCGAGCGCGATTAATTAGCCATATTACACCGAGCATATCACGAAAAGCGACCGAAAGGCGTCCCAAATTCGTATATTTTGAGGCTCCGTGCGCCCTAGCCCGGTGCGAAACCGGGACGAACACCACCTCAAACCCTTCGCGGCGCATTAAAGCGGGGAGATATCGGTGGCAGTGGTCAAAATACGGTAGCCGCAAATAAGCGCTGCGCCGAAAGGCTTTGAGACCACATCCCGTGTCCCGCGCGCCATCTTTTAACAAACGGGCCCGGATACCATTTGCCCATCGGGAGGCAATTTTCTTTGCCGCAGTGTCCTGACGTCCCTGACGCTCTCCAGCCGCCATCATCCGGTGAGGCGGTGCGTTTTCCTCATTAAGCGCAGCGAGAAGCAATGGAATATCCGCTGGATTGTTCTGACCATCCCCGTCAAGGGTGACAATCGTCTCGCCGCATGCCGCCAGAACGCCAGTGCGCACGGCGCGGCTTTGCCCGGCATTGGTATCATGGCGTAAAACCCGCAATTGGGGAAATTCTCCCATAACTGCACAAAGGGCCGCTTCGGTTTCATCGCTCGAGCCATCATTAACGCAGATGATTTCATGGTCCCGTCCGTGAAGAGCGGAGGCAATTTCGCGCACAAAAGGGACCGCGCCACCCGCTTCATTGAACATCGGCGTGACAACGCTCACCAGCTCGCCACCTCGTAACCGGGTATCGGGCATGGCGAAGAGCGGCGCGCCGGGGTGGGCCTGGTGTTGATCAGCCATTCAATCTCCTGAAAATTCACAAAGGTGATGGCAGTTTCCGACATAAATTGAAATAAGCGGACTAACAGGTTACCCGAGCAACAAAACATCAACCGGGGGGCAGCGTGATCGCGCCGCTATT
This sequence comes from Parvularculaceae bacterium, assembly GCA_004213235.1. Lineage (GTDB taxonomy): Bacteria > Pseudomonadota > Alphaproteobacteria > Caulobacterales > Parvularculaceae > MED-G105. The sequence goes on along the minus strand of SHAI01000082.1, from coordinate 1,441 downwards.
TTACGACACAAAATCAGGCGCATATTATCGGCGTATCATCATTGCCGTTTGTGCATGCATAACCGCTCTTGCCGGCCTTTTTGTCTTACCGCCGATCGACCGTGACGAGGCGAGGTTCGCCCAGGCCACCGCCCAAATGCTTGAGTCCGGTGATTTTGTGACCATCCGCTTTCAAGATGACGAACGCAATAAAAAACCGATTGGCGTTCATTGGCTACAAGCGGCAAGCGTGAATTTTCTCTCAGACGCCGAGGCGCGCAATATCTGGGCATATCGGGTGCCGTCAGTCATCAGCGTCATCCTCGCAGCACTTTTAACGCTGTTCATTGGCGAAGCTCTGCTGGGAACCAGGGTCGGTTTTCTGGCGGGATTGATGATGGCAACCACGCCGATCATTGCCGCTGAAGCGACATTTGCCAAATCCGATGCCGCATTATTGGCAAGCGTTCTACTTGCGATGGCATGCCTCGTTTCCATTGTGACGAAACGCCAGAGCGGCGCAACCGCGCCTGGATTTGCTCCATTTGGCTTTTGGGTCGCCGTCGGCATGGGCATTTTGTTGAAAGGACCCATCATCCTTATCGCGGTTATCCCACCCCTGGCGTTTGCTCAAATGCGCTGTGCAGCTTTTCGGGTGATGCAGGATTTAAGGCCACTCCTCGGCGTTGCGATCGTTATCATCATGGTCGCGCCCTGGGCGGTGTTAATTGGTCTGAGTACGGAAGGCAGATTCTTCAGCGAGGCTGTCGGCGGCGATTTGCTCGGAAAGATTGGCAGTGTCCAGGAGCGCCATTGGGGACCGCCAGGGTATCACATGGTTCTAGCGGCAGCGCTGCTCTGGCCGGCAACGCCTTTCCTTGCCCATGGTGTGTGGCGTGGCGTCAAAATGCGCCGTGAATGGCAATTTGGCCTATTGCTCGCCTGGCTGGTGCCTGGCTGGATCCTGTTCGAAGCAACGGCAACAAAACTCCCGCATTATCCGCTCCCGCTATATCCACCACTTGCAATCCTCGCCGCCGCCGCAGCAGTAAGCGCAAAAGATACGCCGTTCCTCCTCAACCGAATGGGGGTCATTTTGCTCGGCGTGATCGGCCTTGGCATGGCTGTGCTTATCTCCGCCGGACCAATTTCAGGAATTGCCAATTACAGCACTTTGCGGGCAGTCGGATTGTCATTGCTGTTTGTTGCCGGGGTCGGCGGGGCGTGCCTGTACTTTTGGCGCGGGCGCAATGTTCGCGGCGTTTGCCTGGCTTCCTTGATGTCCATGGTTTTCGCTTGGGTCCTGCTCCAGGAGATTGGACCGACGCTGGCACCCGTTAACATCTCTACCCGGCTGGCCACGGTCGTAAAATCAGCGCAGCTGCACGAAATCAATGACAACGCACCTGCAGCCATTTTGTCTGGATACTCAGAACCATCCGCCATATTTTTGCTCGGCACA
>SHAI01000081.1 GCA_004213235.1 Parvularculaceae bacterium | reverse complement strand
TATTCCGACCGGTGAGAAATGCGCTGGCTCAAATCCGCCCGCCCCATCGCCCTTTAAAAGTGAGACTGTCGGCGCTTCATGATTTCCAACCGCGATATCAATATGGCCATCCTGATTAAAGTCGAGCGATGCCATTGCGGTGGGATTGGCCCCCGCGACGTGATATACTGGGCGCTCAAATCCGCCCTTGGTGTCGTTCAAAAAGACCGCAATCCGGTTGTGCGCTTCCTCTGTCACAATGAGGTCAGGCCTTTGATCACCATTGATGTCTTCTGCGATAAATGATTTGTCGCCGTCGCCGAGAGGTAAGGTCTTAACATCAAAATCATAAAGGCCAGTTTCGGGCGCTTGCGCGTTACATGCTGGCAAGGCGCATGCCGTCACAATCGTAATGGCCAAAATTTTTCTGATATATGCCACCTATACCTCCCTCCAAGTGATGGGTTCCATTCGCGCTTACGATGCGTGGACATCTGCGCGGGACCCAGTGGCTTATAGTAACCAGATAGGAACCAAAAACCACATTCTGTCCAGAAGCAATGCCCGGCATTGAGAAGAATCATGCGCCGCATGAGATGGTGACGTTCATGGCCAATACGGACTTGCGCCCGGATAAACGCCAGCACGCATATGATTGACGGCACAAAAATAAAGCTGGAAACCCGCAGAATTTGAGTTATAAGCTGCGCTCACAAATGATGCGGATGTGGCGGAATTGGTAGACGCGCCAGATTCAAAATCTGGTTCCTTCGGGAGTGTGGGTTCGATTCCCACCATCCGCACCAAGACCAAATAGAACAATTTGATGATTGTTCTAACTGACGCAAATCCCGAATTTCCCTTAGCTCAATAGACAAATTTCGGTGATGTGCTGCCGTGTCTACTATTTGCCACAACCGCGCGCTTCGGCTGTGTGGACGCACTAGCGCGCAGTACGCTCGACAAGATGCTTCCGATCGTGGATAATTTCTTTGTTCGCCGCTGGCATCAAAGCGGACATCAGCCCGGTAGGCATTGTATCCAAGAGTGTTGCGTCCAGACGAACGCGCACCGCGATTTCCGACATTATTGGTAACGCCGGAGCAATTTGATGAATATGACTGAGGGTACGGACGCCATTCCAATTCAAAGGTAGAAAAAGTGACATCAGTAAAGCTTTACGGATACGCAACGAGCCCATTTGTGCGGAAAACAGGTTGCTTCCTTTATTATAAGGGCGTGGATTTTACGCACATTCCTGTAAGTCCGATCGCGCCTCAGGAAACCATCGGTTTTACAAATGGTTCGCAGGTGCCCGTATTAGAAATTGATGGCGCATGGAAAAGAGAGTCTTCCGACCACGCCCATTGGCTCGATCAGGTGTTTCCGGAAAAACCGCTCTGCCCCCCCGAGCACGCTGAAAAGATCGCTGAAATTGATGATTGGATCAGCAACACTTTCCTGCTCAACATTTTTCGTCCAGCGGTCGATGGCATGGGGAGCCTGGAAGCACGGTTTCGGGGTTGGCGCCTTGCTGCACTCGTCAGCGCGCATACGCCCTTGCCGGAAGAAGTCCGCCACTATTGGCCGGATTTCGTCTCTAATGCCCCCTTTATCCAGGCAATGGCAGCGCATATGGACCTCTCCGAAAGCGCGGAGGATGCGCGATTGCGTATCGGTTTGGAGCTTGCCGCGCATATTGGAGAGGGACCATATATGGGCGGGCTGGATCACCCTACAATGCTCGATCTCGCCGTGTTCCCACAGCTTGTATTCGGGTTCATGTTCGGTCTGGAATCGCACCTTGGTGCCGCAGACCACCCCGTGATCAAGGCATGGCTTGCTCGGGTCGCAAAGCACCTCCCGGCCAATCCAACCCTGGTGGCCGACTGGATGCAATTGCAGCGATTGGAAGACGCATTATCCTGACGGATTGAGCAAGATTGCCCGCATCGCCCCTAAGGGAAGCCTTTGTAGACGACCTCGCTCACGGCGTTGAATGGCGCGTCCTTCCCTTTCACATTCGGGATTTTTATTCCGTGTAGAAAGCGAAACCCTGCGGGTTAGATGGTGTGAAACTTTCCGCAGATCTTATGCGTTTTATCTTCCATCCTTTTACGCAAAGCCAGGCTTGCTTTCCCCGCAACTTGGTAAATCCGAAATCGTAAGAGAGCAATTAAGCGCGTTTATACAACAGTTTGAAAAAAAGCTATTTCCCAATTCTGCTGGCAAGTGGTCCAATTTCGGTTTTGAGATAAGACCGAATTATCCCGCGAGCATCGTCAATGGCCTCGTCTTTTGTTTTGGTGCCCTCGTTTACATCATTCGCTAACAGAAGAATTTCACCGTAAAGCGCCTGAGTCTCGCCTTGAATGCTCAGACCGAACTTCTCATTTTCGATCTCGATCTGGCTCCATTCCGCACGAATACCGGCCCAATATTCTTTTGTTGCACGCCAATAATCATCACCCACAGCGATGTCGAAATCGTCAAACTTCTTATACGTATTAATAGCGATTTCTCTTACGAGCGTTTGTGGCTCACCTGATAATATGAGCTTGGAATTGTCTTGCTCATGAACCCAGCCAAAGGGCGTTATTGCATGGCGGTTAACAGCATTTACGGCATGATAGTCGTTTCTGGTGGTTGCATCGCGGCGCGGTAGTGGACGCCATTCACGAGGCGGTGTCCATTGCGAAATGCCGTCATCATGCGCCCAGGCCGCTAATGCGCCATAGCGTGGTGAGTCGTCTACCTGATAAACAACCTGCGACCATTTTCCCTTGCTTTGTGCGGCGCTAAGGGGTCGCTTTTCCCAGGCATTGCCACCAACATATATTAGCACACTTTCGGGTTGATATCGCCAGTCCTGGCGCCAATGCTTGATCGCAAACTTATCTTTACCGCCAACGACCAGGATATGTTGTAGGCTGATATAATCACCGTCATCTTCGATTACCCGGACAATTTCATCGGCCCCGCTCAATTTGCGGTCCTTGAGTTTATAGCCGTCAACGAAGGACGCCGTTTCGATAAAGTCAAACTTCACTCGATAGTTTCCGGACATGGCGAGAATGGCCTGCCGGTCCTTCTCAAATTTTTCATCTTTGAGCGTGCTGACGGTTGCCTGCGGTTTGGTCACTTCAGCGGAAGTGACGCACCCGCCGAGCGTGACCAAAGCAGTGGCGGCTACAGCGCGAATAATGCTGATGATCGGTTTCATGTGCATCCCCTGGGGCTGTGAAGCAGGAAGCTTTTGTTGCCCATAAATCACTTTTCTAGACGTCAATTTCGCGAATCATTATGACTTGCATTCGCAAAAAGATCCGCTATTCATATCGCAACTGCAAATCATTCGCAACTGTGTTGAGAGGGGTGTTCATGAAAAAGTTTTTGATGGGATGGGTAAGTCTGACCGCGTTGAGCGGGGCGGCTTTGGCGCAGGAAACGGAAAATGGAAACAGCGTTGGGGAATCGATTATTCCCGCGGACATCGACACCATCTCGGTTTACGCAACCCGTAATCCGATTGAGGCGTTTGACTATCCCGGCCAGGTGACAGTGGTCGGAAAGGACGTGATTGAAGATTTTAATCCGTCGACACTGGCTGATATATTTGACGCTGTTCCTGGCTCAAACATTGGTGGCGGCCCGCGCCGCTCTGGGCAAACACCTGACATACGTGGTCTTTCCGGTGAGGGTGTGTTGGTCTTGTTTGACGGGGCGCGGCAAAGCTTCCTCTCAGGTCATGATGGACGCTTCTTTGTTGATCCTGATCTGGTTCAAGCGGTTGAAGTTGTACGCGGCCCAACGTCTGCCCTGTACGGATCGGGCGCGCTTGGGGGTGTTATCGCCCTGCGCACGGTTACGGCAGCGGACTTACTGGAGAGCGGAGAAACAGCTAGCGTGAAGGTCGGTGGCGGCTTTCAGAGTGTCAATGACGAATGGCGCATTACAAGCACCGGCGCGTGGCGTAACCAGGACAACAGTCTTGACGTTGTGGGTAACTTTACGCTGCGTAACTCAGGCGATATTGAACTTGGAAGCGGTCTGACACTTCCCTCTGACGATGAGGTTCTGTCATCTCTTTTCAAGACAACGTTTAGAGCCTCTGACAGTCTTACTTTTTCTGCGTCATGGATTCGCTTCGGCGGAGACAGTATCGACCCGAATAATCCGCAAGGAAATAGTATCGCTGGTGCAGGTAATGGCGAGGTTTTCCGCGATATTGATAGCAATACGATACGCGGCGGGGTCAACTACGCGCCAATAGGTTCAAAGCTGATCGACGCAAATTTAGTGGGCTACTATACCCGCAATATTGTTGAAGAAGACGAAGTCGATACCGCGCGGTTGATATCCCGCGAGGTGGAAACTGTTGGCGTCGCTCTCGATAACCGATCAAAATTTTCTTTCGGTGCCGCCGTCTTTGGTGCCGGTGCCGACCTGACACTTACCTATGGCGGAGAATTTTATCGTGATGATCAAATTGGCCTCGATAATACAACCGGAGACGGCACCCGCGGCGGCGTTCCGAATGCAAAGGGGACATTTTATGGATTATTCGCGCAAGCGGAACTGGCGGTGAATAATCCTTTGGGGACGCCCGGCGTTTTGACAATTATTCCAGCGATACGTTGGGATAAGTTTGAAAATGAAGCGCCGGGCGAAGCCTCAACTGATGACGAAGCAACGTCTCCTAAGGTTGGCGTATCCTACAAGCCAATTGAAGAATTGATCATCTTTGGAAACTGGGCGGAGGCTTTTCGTGCACCTTCGTTTAACGAAATATATGCCGACAATGTTCACTTCCGGATTCCAAACCTTTCTGTGCCGGGACCTTTTGGTCCGTTCGGGCCGCCAGCTTTTGTAACGAACTTCTTCGTGCCTAATCCCGATCTTATGCCAGAAGAATCACAAACATGGGAAGTTGGGGCTGGTGTCGATTTAAATGGCATTCTGTTTGATGGCGATACTTTCACCGCCAAAGGTGCCTATTTTCAATCGGACGTCACAAACCTCATCGACCTGGACGTCAACATCCCATTCACGTGTTTTCTGACGCCTGATATTTTGCCACCCTTCGCGCCGCCTTGCGGTTCCGGTGAAGCTTTTGGAAATATCAGCCAGAACGTGAATGTCACCAATGCTGAAATCAGTGGTGTGGAAATCGAAGCTTATTACGACGCTGCATATTTTTATCTGCGTGGTAACTTTTCGTCTATTGATGGGCGCGATATCGATAATGATGAATTTGTTGGCATTCTGTCGCCCGATACAACTTTCTTTGATGCTGGATTAAAGTGGCCCCAAGCTGATCTTCGATTGGGCGGTCGCGTTACAATCGGAAGCGATTTCGACGAGGTGAACGATCCTGCAGACGCGCGGGACGGTTATACCGTTGGTGACATCTACCTTGTTTGGGAACCGTCAAGGGGGCCTCTGGAAGGTCTGCGCCTCGACCTTGGAATCGATAATATTTCCGATACGGATTACCAGATCATCGCTGCTGGGGTCAGTCAACCAGGCCGTAACTTCAAGGCTGCAATAAGTTGGCAACAGGGGTTTTAATATTGTGACTTTTATCAATGGAATCGGGTTGCCGCAACTTGGAACCGGCGCAGGTTTCGCTCTCTGGGCGTTTCGCGCCATCGCCTCCGGATGCAAAGGGTGCGGCGTTCTCCAAAAGGGCTTCCAACATGCATTCGCCGATGATAGCGCAGAAGCGCTTTGCGACATGACAGGTTTTGTCAGAATATTGGGAACAAATGGCGCTCGGCGGATAACGCTTTCAGAAGCAGGTTGCTGCCGCGTAACAGCTGATGAGCTATCAATCATCGCTACATTGTCAGCAGCACAACAACAAGACTCACCTCTTTGCCAAGCTCATATTCATTGGCTAATGGCGGGCAAGCATTCCGATGTGGCGTTTCGAAAGGCGCGGCGGGTCTCAGATTGGTTTACGATCGTCGGCCTGCCGATTAATTCGCCAGAAATTAAACTCACACGGCCTTGGAAACCTCTGAATGCCCCCATTTTAAACATTGTCGGAAATGCGTAAAAAAGGAGAAACGATGATTATTGAGCGTGGCGAAACAAGATCGCTTCGTTTATGGCTTATTAGTCAGGAACGAGTCACTCGCCTGTGGATACGTGAAGTCGCTGCCGCGCCAAATTGGGACATCGAGTTTGTTCGGAAACTTGAGGAACACCATACATGGCTTCTGAGCCGGATTGACGAGCTCACACAGCGAGCTGCCTAATGGCCGCCTGGGCTAAGTTTCAATGACACTTCCATACCGAATTATGCTTTTTCTCGCCGGAACGGCCAGCGTTGGTTGGCTGTTCTGGACCGGCTATAATATTAGTATACAAACCGAACGTGGACCACTGATTGCTGCCATTTGGCATCACGTTGGTTTTGGCGTGATCCTGACACCATTCCTGCTAGCGTATCTATGGGTTCGTCTTAGCCACGTGCTTTCAACGCAAAACGAATGGATTTCAAAACTCTCCTTTGGTTTTTTATCAGCCTGCATCCTTTTTCTTATAATTTCAGGCCCGATTGTGGTCTGGACTTATGGCGCCGATCTTAAAGTTTTCGATTGGTTTGTCTTCCCTAACCCTATCGGCAAGTCGCCCGTCACACACGATCTGCTGGAAAGCACGCATATCGTGGTCGCAAACATGACGCCTTATGTTCTGATATTGGACGTTATCCTGCTTTTGCAGAAGAGAGCATTCAGCAGGCTTCCTAGGCGGCGCTGACGTGGCGCATCCTTTTAAACGGTCTGAAATTTAGATCAGAAATACGAACAAGAACTATGGGCTATCGATCCATAGTTCGGCTCAAAATCTGGTTTTTGCGGGGGCGGGCTCGATTTCCGGCACCCCAGCCAAATCCATGTCGAACGACATCACATCGGTTCTGACGTGATAAATATCCCGACTTCCATGGATTTCATAAAAATGATCCCACGAAAAGCCGCGATCACATCATCGATTAGGGCATCTCGTTCAACGGTGCGCGAAGCGGATGGAACCAAGGCTAAAAGGATATCACAAATCACTGGCACATGATGGCAGCTGTGTTGAAGGGTCAATCTTTGCTTTCTTCAGGCGCTTTAACTGACGCTTCGACATTTTTTCATCATAGGCATTGTCAGCAGAGAAATTATTTTCCAGGTAGGTAAAACCAGGTTTGAAATCTTCGCCGGCCACCACTTTAACATAGGAACGGTTCAGCTCACGCTGCTGCGCGGAGAAAAACTGGACCGTGCACCCCTCATTATCCGCAAACGTGTTTCCGGCAACAGCACCGAAAAAACCTGAGGAAATCAGCATGGCATCGCCATAGTTCTGGGCAACAAGGTTGGAATTTACAAACGCGGAACGTACCTTCTCCGAGAAATAGACGCCCGTGCCGTTGCCTGTAATCAGATTGGCAAGAATTTTCACATCGCCATAGGCATCGCGCGCGTCAACCTTCACGCCCTCGCCGGCGTTAAACTTGATCGTGTTCCGTGTAATCTCCAGATCCGCAAGACGCCCTGCCGCCGCGATCCCCACACCGTTGCCAATAAGAACATTATTGTCCAGCCGCCCTTGAACAAGGGCACGGTCCTGACTTGAAAATTCAACCGCGGTCCGTGTGCCAATGATTGTATTATTATCGAGGGAAACTTCACCGGCCAAGACCCGAACGCCCGCAGCTGGCCCGTTCAAGATGCCACCACCCGTCACCGCGTTAGAGTGCACAAATTTCTCGGCTGAATTACCAGCCGCCATATAATCCCAGCCGCGATTAGCAGCACCAACCGGACGGGCATGCCGGGCGATATACTTTTCCAGACGATCATAACGCCCGGGTTCCGCGCCACGATCCAGCGGCGGACGCGCGATAATTTGGTTCAATTCAGGCCGCAATGTGCCGTATGCTGCGCGGATCGGAATGTCTGAGTCGATCGGTAAAATCGCGCTGTCGCGGACAGCAACTGATCCGCCAGCGACATTGATGCACGCGCCAGAGGACTGCCGATGATCAAATTCGAAAATGAGTTTTTCGATACTCACCCGAGCCACGGGTGAGCTTGGCGCAATCGTGACACATGCCGATTGTGGCGAGGGGCGAATGATTGGCTCCCGGCCATAATCACCGAGCGTACCTATGATTGCCACGGGCTTTAAAACGTTGATGTTCTCATTGTAGACGCCGCCACGCACAAGAATGGTGCCGCCGGGCTGCACCAATGCCATTGCCTGGTTAACGCTTGTCACCTGGCTGCCTGCCGACTGGCTGACAACAACTTGCGCCATCAGCTTGCGGCTTTCTTCCGCCTTTTTACCCTTTTTTGAGGTTCCATTGATTTTGCCTGGAATGTCAAAGCCGCCGATCTTTCCCGGCTCCGCCATCACGCCAGACACCGACAAGGTAGCGCCGGCCATCAGCATCAAGAATGTCGTTGTGCGTTTCATCATATCGCTCCTACTCGACGCTGGCTGGATCTTCAAATTTCAACAATTGGACAGCACGTTGCGCTGGCCCGTATCCCAGAGCTGCAGATGTGGCAAAGTGGTAAGCCGCCTTGGCCTTGTCCGGGGTGACCGCATTCAGGCTAGTGGACCCATCGCGGTAAATGACACCAAGCGCATAATGCGCCTCGGCGACATTTTGATCAGCAGCTTTGGTAAGCCAGTACACTGCCTGTGCACCATCTTTTGCGACGCCAATGCCGCGAAGGTGCATCACGCCATAGGTGTACTGGGCGATATCGTTACCAGCGCGGCGCGCCGCCTGTGAAATCAGGCTAACGGTATCCGTTGCAGACAAAACGCCAACTTTGACATTTTGCTTTTCCGCCGCCGTCATATCAGTTGCGTCTTCCACCTGCGAATACTGGAACCGACGGATCGCTTCGCGCGTTTGCGGGCCCATCTTATTATCGACGCCCCCAAAATAGAAACCGAGCGAGCGGAGCGAATGCTGCAGCACCGCAACGTCAATATCCGAAACCGCCTCTAACGCGCTTTGCAGTTTTTGCGCCTGTAACTCTTCCTGGAGGCGCTTTAGCTCAGCCATCTGCGCGGTCTGACCGGTATGCTCCTCAGGCAGGGGAGGCTGCCAGACCGCTGCGCGGGCTTCAGCAGCCTTGATCTGTTTTGAATCGACCAGCTCTTTCTCGCGCATCACGTCCAGCTCTAGCGTGGCGGCGCGGTCACCGCGGCGGCTTGCCACCAAAAACAGCTCATAGGCGCGGTTATTGTCTTTTTTCAGGCCCGCCCCGCGACGATACATATCCGCAACGGCATAGATATCCCTTGGGCTTCCGCCCTCCAACGCATCGCTGACCAGGCGCTCAGCCTTGACCACGTCGGCGTCCGTCATTTCCGCGCGAACATCCGGTAAAGCGCGCAGCGCCTCTATTTGGGCATTGCGCTGATAGACATCCGGCGTGCCAAAGGTAGCAGCGAAATCATGATGACCGGCCAGCGTGTACCATTTCAGCGCTTGAACATAGTTCGGCTTATTGGTTTTTTCCGGGCCGACCTTTTCTCCATCAGAGTTTTCAATGGTCTTGCCCGCGTAATAGTCGCCAAGGGCTTTCATTGACTGCACATCGCCGGCCACCGCATAGCGGCGCCAAAGATCCAGGGCGAGATCGACTTCACCTTTGCGATAGGCTTCAAGTCCGCTCGTAAATTCCGCAGCCGCAGGCGCAACCACGGCACCGCTCGCCAAAACCCC
>SHAI01000080.1 GCA_004213235.1 Parvularculaceae bacterium | reverse complement strand
GTCATTGGTAATATGCGTGTCCAGGTAGATATTTCTGCGGTGTTCAATCGAGATGGGGAACATGTCGGCAATACGCTGGAGATGACCGACGTCAGTGAGGCGTTTCTGAATGCCGGGATCATTGCAGGGATCGATAGCACGCAAGGGATTGTTCAATTCGATCTGAATGGTGATGTTCTTGATGCAAACCAAAACTTTCTTGATGCAATGGGGTATGGGCTAGACGAAATCCAGGGGCGCAATCACTCTCGCTTCTGCAAAAAAGAATATACCCGTTCGCAGGAATATTCAGATTTGTGGCGCGAGTTGAGATCTGGGCGGCATTATTCGGCTCGGGTAGAATGCCAGCGAAAAGATGGGTCCCCGATTTATCTCGACGCAACCTATAATCCAGTGATGGATGCTTCCGGTCGTCCGTTTAAGGTCGTTAAGATCGCAAACGATGCAACTCAGGAGGAGTTAAGCCGACTTGCGTTCGAAGAAGATCGGATCAAGCGTGCTAAAGATTTGTCTGTTGTTGTTGAGACGCTTGCGGACGGGTTATCAAGAGTTTCGCAGGGTGATTTTACGCAAGAAATAGATGTTGAATTCGCCGAAGAGTACACGGAACTGAAGGCCGACTTCAATGCTGCGATATTAAAACTGCATGAGTCTGCAGTAAGTGCAAAAGAGACGAAAGAACAGCAGGACTTCGTTGTTGAGCAGCTTGAAAAGGTTCTTTCAGGCTTGTCAGATGGTGATTTGGTAACCCGATTGAACGAGGAATTTGTTCCGGTATATGACGGGATGCGCCAAAACTTCAATGATGCACTGGAAAATCTCATGCGAGCAATGGGTAGTGTCTGCGCTACTGCCGACGAGATTAAAATAGGTGCTATGGAAGTAACGTCTGCGAATGAAGAATTATCTCAGCGGACTGAGCGGCAAGCGGCGACGCTTGAAGAAACGACAGCGGCGATAACAGAGATAACGACGACTGTCACGCATACGTCCAAAGGTGCTCAGGAAGTTGACAGGATCGTTAGTGATACCAAAGCTGATACGTTGAAAAGCAGTGAGATCGTTGAAAACGCCGTAACTGCAATGGGGCGAATCGAAGACTCTGCAAACGAAATCCGTTCAATCATCAATGTCATTGATGATATTGCTTTCCAGACGAACCTTTTGGCGCTGAATGCGGGCGTTGAGGCCGCACGCGCGGGTGACGCTGGTAGGGGGTTTGCTGTTGTCGCGCAGGAGGTTCGTGGTTTGGCACAGCGATGCACCGATGCCGCGAAAGAAATCAAGCAGCTGATCGCTTCAAGTGGTCGAAACGTCTCCGAAGGCGTTGCTCTTGTAAACACAACAGGCGAGGCCATTACCGCTATTGCTGTACAGATTGAAGAAGTCTCAAGCTTGGCAGCGGACATTGCAGCTTCGTCACAGCAACAATCGGCGTCCCTGGAGCAGGTTGCCCAGGCTGTCAATGAGCTGGACGCGGTTACGCAGAAAAATGCGGCAATGGTCCAGGAAACAACTGCAGCAAGCCACCAGATGCGTAATGATGCCGTTCATCTCGTTGATTTGATGGAAAACTTTGAACTTGGGGATAGCAGGTCCGACCGGGCTGCAGATGAAAGCGCTGCCCGGCAAACGGCCCAAGTACGGCAAAGACGTTTCCCGCAAATGATCACCACCAACAATGTGGCACCTATGGGCGATGTCTCCAGTGAGGGTTGGGAAGATTTTTGATCCGTTAGTTTGGGGGCGTTAGCGAACGGGGGCCTTCGCTGGCGGGGATGTTTAGGGAAGGGACGCTGAAAGGCGATCCCTTCCTTTCGCTTTTGTCGCGCGCGTTTTAAATTGTCTCTGATGGCTATATTATCTGGTCGCGCTCAAAAAAGGTGTCCCGGATAATCGGTATCCATCGTTCTCACGCGGAGCCGTCGTATCAGCGCAATAAGGAATGGGGTGCGTGCCTATCAATGAGTGTCCTGGCAAATGAGTGTCCTGGCAAACGAGTGTCCCGGCAGCTCAATCAGGCTGTGACAGCATCTCTTTTGGCAAGCATGTTTCTAAATCGATAGTTTTGGCAAACCGGAAAGTGGTAGAGCGATAATATAGGGCGATAGGCAAGCGTCTTCTTCGCCTTTGATCTTTGTCGAGCCGGATGCGCGCATGCGTAAAGGTGGACGGTGACGCCTCAAGGCGTATCAATGCTGCGATCAGAAACAACAATACACTCGCGTGTGGCAGCTTTTAGCAAATCACATGTCTGCCGCGCGTCATTCTCGTTAAGGGAAACAAAACGCGCCCGGTAAAGGCGATCGCCTTTTTTTGTTGTGACGGGGATCACCATGCGTGAAAGCTCTCTTTCATCGCAAAGACGTGCTGCCGCTTCCAGCTCCCTTTGTGCCAGTGATTTATCCTTGTACGCGCCAATCTGCACGTCCCAGATTTCGAGGCTGTCGAGATCGCGGTCACCTTCGCCTTCGCCCCATATTGAAGGGTCTTCTATCGAGATCAGTCGCAGATGTTCCGACTCATTCAGATCGTCGCTGACCGAGGCAGAAATAAGCGAGCGTATGAAATCATTTTCGGCTTGTTGCGTTTTCTCGTCTTGTTGAGGTTCTAGAGAGAAAGACAGCGCCGCTGCCTCGATATCCGCGCGAAGGGCAGGAACGCTACCAAGTGTCGGCGCTTGGTAGTTGCTTGCGACAAGGACGGGCGCGCGTTTGCTTCCAGGTTTTAAACGCGGTGTTGGTTTGTGCCGGTGAAGTGCGGTGATAAGGGATGGTTTTCCCTTAATCTTTGTATAGGACTGAGTCATTATCGAGCGCATGTGGGCGTCGCGTGTCCGTGAAGTTCGGCCGCCCAATACAATGCCGATAAGGCGATGGCCGTCACGTTCTGCAGATGTCGCGAGATTGTAACCTGAACGGTGTGTATACCCGGTCTTTAACCCGGTTGCGCCATCAAACGTGCGGACAAGTGAATTATGGGTTCGATAACTCCGTCCATTCCAGGTGAATGATTTTTCTGAAAAGAAATGAAAGTGCTGCGGGAAATCCTGCATTAATCTACGCGAGAGAGTCGCAAGATCCCGCGCGGTTGTCAGTTGTCGACGGTTGGGCAGGCCAGAAGCATTGTAGAACACCGTATTCCGCATTCCGATATCACGGGCTTTCTTCGTCATGCGGGTGGCGAATTGCGATTCACTTCCGGAAATACCCTCAGCAACCACGACGGCTACGTCATTAGCAGATTTCACAATCAGTGACTTGATGGCGGTGCGCACATCGATCGTTGTTCCAGGTTTCAGGCCGAGCTTGGATGGCGGTTGACGCGCTGCGCGGGCCGAAATCTGAAGTTTTGAATCAAACGTCAGGCGACCTGCTTCAATTTCGTCGAAGAGGACATAAAGCGTCATCATTTTCGTGAGCGATGCCGGGTAGAGACTCTTGTTGGCGTAACGACTGAACAGGACATCGCCGCTGTCAGCGTGCACAACCAGCGCGGCGTATTTAGGATTGGCCGCTGCGGGCGTTACCAAAAAAGCGCCCGCCAGAGCACAAACCAAAAACGCAATGAAGCTATGCTTAACCCACACCATTCTGCTGAGCGTCTTTCATTCCTTGCGGCATTTCAAATTAAAACTGCCCGTTGCCTCAAAAAAAATTCGGCGTCTGGAGAAAAAACCTGCCAGCAGCCCACCCGTACCACGCCGGAGACATTAGCACGGCGTTTCCAAAGGGTTCGTTTCTTTTCAAGCAAGGTGCATGCCGATGTGCCAGAGTTAAGGTGTCGAATTTGCTTAAACGTTGTTAAAGCTTCGTTAACGTTACTGAATCTCCTGTTTACGATCCGATAATTGAGCCGCGTTTTTTCCCTAGCGGCAAACCGACCAAAAAAATTTGTTGCGCCGCACAAAAACGCTTGACCCTGTCGATTCGCCCGACTATGTTGCGCCGCACAAACGGCCGCGCATTGAAGTCAACGAACGCGGCAGCCAAGGAGGAGAGATCACATGGCGAGCGCTAAAAAGGCAACCGAAGGTTTTGACGTAATGTCGGCGATGAACCCTGCAGCATTCAAAGAAGGTTTTGAACGCGTATCTGATGGCGTTCGCGCAACCGCAGATTTTCACAAAGGCTCGTTTGAAGCCGTTGTGTCTAGCGCGTCCACTCTCGCCAAGGGCGTAGAGACGGCGGCAGGCGACCACGCTGCCTTCATCAAGGAAGCGTTTGAAGATGGCGCTGCTGCAACGAAGGCAACCACGACGGCGTCGAGCATTCAGGAAGCAATCGAGATTCAGAGCAATTTTGCGCGGACCGCATTTGAGAAAAATATCGGTTTCGCAAGCAAAATCGCAGAACATTGGACTGGCGTCGCGAAAGAATCCGCTGACCCGCTGACGAAACGCTATGGCGAATTCGTTGAGCTGGTTCAGTCTTACCGTCCATAAGCCGGTCCGGAGGGCGACGGTTTGCTGCTTTGCTGGTCATTCGTGACCATGGTGCATTCCCGATCCCGTGCGCCGCATCTTCGCGGCGGCACTGAAAAATAGTAATTCGTTTTTTGAATGATCCGGTGGGGGCCGCGCAATCTGTGCGGCCCCCACTTCTTTTTAACTTAGCGATCTGCCTGCAGGGTCATTATAAATGTAAGGCGTTGGCGATAGGATTCCGCTGTTCCCAATTTGGGGCGGCCCCGCTTTCGGGCGGTCCTGCGCTTCATGATGATTGCGAGAAAGTCATACTGGCGGTCACGCCGCATATTTTCGTTTTAGACCAAATGTCGCGGGGGGACGTGGCGAATAAATTTTACCAAGACAATAATGGTTGGAATAATCATTCTGCGTTTGCACCTTTTCAATGGCATGGGGATACTTATGTCATGGTCTCGGTGTGGATCTCTGATCCAAACGTTGAAAATTGGGGTATCCCCCTAAGAAGTAGAATATGCTGGAAATGGACAAACAAAAACGCGTTCACGGCGCTAAGGCGGGATTTAAGGTCCCTGAAGATCGGCGATGATATCAGGTTCATATAAGACACCGATGAAATCGGTACCTCTGTCCAGGGTAGATATTCTGGAAACTGGTCCGCGCATGACGGATCGCGAAGAGAGCGACGGTAGCGATATTGGCGTCGGGGTCGTTTCCAAGACGTCACCGAAAACAAAACGGCCATCGCTTTATAAAGTATTGCTTCTCAATGACGATTACACGCCGCAGGAGTTTGTTGTTTGGTTGCTTCAGGCCGTCTTTCACAAGGATGCTGAAGCTGCGGTGCGGATCATGATGCACGTTCACCAGAAAGGCGTGGGCGTGTGCGGTGTATACACTTACGAAGTGGCGGAAACGAAGGTTGCTCAGGTGATGGAGATATCACGGCGCAATCAGCACCCGCTCCAATGTACGATGGAAAGGGAGTAAGGTGCCGTCATTTAGTCGAAATTTAGACGATACACTTCACCGCGCGATCGCTCTTGCGACGGAGCGCCAGCATGAGCTTGCAACGCTGGAACATCTCCTTTTGGCATTGACGACTGACCAGGATGCCGCGGCTGTGATGCGCGCATGTAATGTCGATCTGGATGACTTGAGGCGGCAGCTTTATGAGTTTGTCGAGAATGATCTGGCAAATCTCAAACTCGAAGATGAGGAGGAGCAGGCAAAGCCAACCGCCAGCTTCCAGCGCGTTATTCAACGCGCCGTTATTCACGTTCAGTCTTCCGGCCGCGAAGAGGTCACTGGCGCAAACGTGCTCGTCGCATTATTTGCTGAGCGCGAATCCCATGCCGCCCATTTTCTCCAAATGCAGGATATGACCCGCTTCGATGCGGTCAATTACATATCTCACGGTCTGGCAAAGCGGCCTGGTGAAGCCCAATCGCGCGCGCCGAGGGGGGCATCGGAGGATCCGGAAGCAGGCGGCAAGCAGAGCGAAAGTGCTCTGGCTTCCTATTGCGTAGATCTCAACGAGAAAGCGCGTCTTGGAAAAATTGATCCGCTTATTGGTCGTTCGTCAGAAGTCGAGCGCTCCATTCAGGTGCTTTGCCGGCGGCGGAAGAATAACCCGATCCTTGTCGGCGATCCGGGTGTTGGAAAAACCGCAATCGCCGAAGGTCTTGCCCGCAAAATCGTCGACGAAGACGTGCCGGAAGTGCTTGCAGAGGCGACAATCTACGCTCTGGATATGGGCGCTTTGCTTGCCGGAACGCGCTATCGCGGTGACTTTGAAGAACGGATCAAGGCCGTCCTGAAAGAGCTTGAAGAGCATGATGATGCGATTTTGTTTATCGATGAAATCCATACGGTCATCGGCGCAGGCGCGACATCAGGCGGCGCGATGGATGCATCGAACCTTTTAAAGCCTGTTCTTCAGTCAGGTGCGCTTCGTTGTATGGGATCAACAACGTATAAGGAATATCGTCAGCATTTCGAAAAAGACCGCGCCCTGGCGCGCCGGTTCCAGAAAATCGACGTGACGGAACCAAGCGTTAATGACACCGTGCAGATTCTACACGGTCTGCGACCTTATTTTGAAGAGCATCATCAATTGAAATATACCGATGATGCGCTGCAGGCTGCGGCGGATTTATCTTCAAAACACATGACCGACCGGAAGCTACCCGATAAGGCTATCGACGTGATCGATGAAGCTGGTGCGCGGCAAATGCTGTTTCCCAAAGAGGAACGCAAGGAAATTATCGGCACCATTGAGGTGGAAGAGATTGTCGCCAAGATGGCCCGAATTCCACCTAAGTCCGTATCGAAATCCGATACGGAGCGGTTGCAAAATCTTGGTGCAGACCTTCGCCGTGTTGTTTTCGGGCAAGACGACGCGATTGATCAACTCGCTGCTGCGATCAAGCTTGCACGCGCCGGCTTGCGCGAGCCTGATAAGCCGGTCGGCAATTATCTGTTCGCAGGGCCAACGGGTGTCGGTAAAACCGAGGTCGCCAAACAATTAGCGTCGCTCATGGGCGTTGAACTGACGCGCTTCGACATGTCTGAATATATGGAAAGACATACTGTGTCCCGTCTCATTGGTGCGCCTCCGGGTTATGTCGGATATGATCAAGGTGGCTTGCTGACCGACGCAATCGACCAAAACCCCCATTGCGTATTGCTTCTTGATGAGGTCGAAAAGGCGCATCCGGAGATTTTCAATATTCTTCTTCAGGTCATGGACAATGGCACCTTGACGGACACCAATGGCAAGAAGATCGATTTCCGGAATGTCATCATCATTATGACGACGAATGCCGGGGCCTCCGATGCGGCGAAAAACGCCATCGGTTTTGCCGGCGGGCGCAAGGATGATGAGCGCGAAGAAGCAATAAAGCGCACATTCACACCGGAATTCCGAAATCGCCTTGACGCAGTCGTCCAGTTCGCTGGACTTTCGCCGAAGATCATTGATCGGATTGTCGAGAAATTTGTTCTGCAGCTCGAAGCGCAATTGGCCGACCGCAACATCACTTTTGAAGTTGATCCGCCTGCAACCCGTTGGCTTGCGGAGCGTGGCTTTGACGAAGAGATGGGCGCACGGCCATTGTCGCGTGTGATCCAGGACAAAATCAAAAAACCGATTGCGGATGAGATCTTGTTTGGTGCCTTGAAATTCGGCGGCCTCGTCCGGGTTTTCCTGGATCCGGAAGATGAAAGCCAGCTGGCATTCGACTATATCCCTGAACCGCCAAAAGATGATGGCGAGGACGGTGCCGATGATGGCGGGAGTGTTCCGGCGCTGGTTGATCGGCGTTAAAATATATGGTGCTGGTAAAGTATTCCTGAGACGGAATACTTTCAATTGCCCGAACTGGTGGCTGCCCTAGTGGATCAAACTATCGGGAGCGCGCAACTTGATGCGTGCTTCCCGATCGGTACCCCATAATGCGCGTGCTCTTAATCCGACGGGTGCTTGACGTATCTAGGTTCCGTGATGTCTCTCCGGGACGAAAATCCGGTAAACGCAAGCAGGTGCTATCAAATTTAAAGTGCCGCACGAATTTTAGCTGCAACAGCCTCTAATTCTTCTGTTGGATGCGGCGAGCCGCTGGCGTGATTACTCTCCGGCATACCATCATTAGTGGGAATGACATGGAAATGGGTGTGGAACACCGTTTGGCCAGCAGATGCGCCGTTGAACTGAACAATCCGTACACCATCCGGGGAGAGTGCCGCCGTCGCGGCCCGTGCGACCTTCTGAACAATGAGGATGACTTCCGCGAGAGCATCGGTCGGCATATCCAGTATGTTCACTGATGCAGCCTTTTTGTGGATGACAAGGCAGTGTCCTTCCGTTTGCGGAAAGATATCCATGAATGACAAAATATTCTCGTCTTCGTAAATCTTTACGCACGGAAGATCGCCATTGATGATCTTGGCAAAAATATTGTTGTCTTCGTATTTCGTATCTAGTGACATGGTGATGGCTCCGCGGTGTGAACACTCTGTGTGGGATTTTTACCGTTATTATTTTGGTGGTCGCCAGACAGGGTTAATTGTCCTGCTGATCTAATTCTACGCCTTTTTCAAGTAATAACTGGCGTGCCCCGCTCGCTTGGTCGTCATCGACGGCGATGCGCACCCCACGACTGGCAAGCGGGAGGGTCGATGCCATTTCGGCGTCCAGGAGAGTTGCATTGATATCGTTCGCTCTCAGGAAACTTACCATGATCTGTGCTTGTTGCAGATCGTATGTGCGATGAATAATAATCATACATCACCTTTTTCTGATTGGCTCTGCTCTCTGATTGGGTCTACGAGATTGCCTTTTTTGAATGGCGCGAAATCCGCAAGATAATCGATTTCTGCAGCATTATCACTTCGCTCCGCCGCGAGGTAATTGTCAATTGCCACACGAAATCCAGGATCTGCGATCCAATGCAGCGATTTTGTTGTCACGGGTTCGTAACCGCGCGCAATTTTATGTTCGCCCTGGGCACCGGCTTCAACCCGTGCAAGGTTATGTTTGATTGCAAAATCGATGGCCTGATAGTAGCAAATCTCAAAGTGCAGGAAGGGATGGTATTCAGTACAGCCCCAATATCGACCGTAAAGCGCATCTCCGCCAATGAAGTTTAATGCCGCGGCAATCGGTTTGCCCTGATTTTCCGCCACGATCATTAAAAGCTGGTCTGCCATGGTTTCGGCAATGATTGAGAAAAATGTCCGCGTCAAATATGGCGACCCCCATTTGCGGGCACCGGTGTCCTGATAAAATACCCAAAACGCATCCCAAAGATCTTGGGTTATTTCGTCTGCGCGAAGCTGCCGGATGGTGAGGCCGCTCTCAATAGCTTGGCGACGTTCCTTACGGATGGCTTTTCTTTTTCGTGATGACAGGGCGG
Source organism: Parvularculaceae bacterium (assembly GCA_004213235.1). Classification (GTDB taxonomy): domain Bacteria; phylum Pseudomonadota; class Alphaproteobacteria; order Caulobacterales; family Parvularculaceae; genus MED-G105. The sequence goes on along the minus strand of SHAI01000080.1, from coordinate 401 downwards.
CCAGAAAGGCGTCAAAACTTTCATAGCCGCGATTGAGCCAATGGTATTGCGCGCCTTCTCGATGAAGATAGGGCGCATCGGCACTGCAGATGATATCCGATTCGTGTACAAAGTTTACATGGAGTGATGAAACGCGCAGAGCCTTCGCGACCTCACATGCTCCCTGGGCCAGGGCTGTCCGTACACTGGTGTTTTGACCGAGAAAGCGCGGGCCGGTTGCTGGCGTGAAGGGCGCTGCAATCAATAGTTTTGGATAATATTGGCCACCGGCGCGGTGATAGGCGTCCGCCCAATGGTGGTCAAAAATATACTCCCCCCGGCTATGCAGTTTGAGATAGGCAGGTGCCGCACCAACCGCTTGGCCCTGGCTTTCCAGCAAAAGGTGGCGCGGTACCCATCCG
>SHAI01000008.1 GCA_004213235.1 Parvularculaceae bacterium | reverse complement strand
GGCGCCTCGGCTTATCAACGGGGCTGCGTTTAGAACAAAAACAAGCCGCGTCCGCCGTCGGGCAAACACATTTGATGAATGCCTGGCGAGAGGCCTTTGAAGCTACAAAGCTCGCACCGCAAGTTGGTCAAATTCTCCTGACACAGAGCGATACGCGCGACCGGCGACGTTATTTAAATGCGCGCGGGGCGATTGATGCTCTACTGGACATCGGCACGATGCCGATCGTGAATGAAAACGATACAGTCGCAACAGCGGAAATCAGATATGGAGATAATGATCGGCTCGCAGCGCACACGGCAGAAATTGCAGGTGCTGACCTCCTGGTCATTTTATCTGATGTGAACGGACTTTATACCGCCAACCCAACGACAGATGCCGGTGCAGCGTTACTCCCCGTCATTGACAAAATCACCCCTGACATTGAGGCAATGGCCTCTGGCACGTCAAAGGAAGCTGGCGAAGGTTCAGGGGGGATGGCGACAAAAATTACCGCCGCGAAGATCGCCGCAGCATCGGGGTGCTCGACAATTATCGCACCTGGCACCGAGGACAATCCGTTATCGACGCTTTTGGCTGGCGGTCCGGGAACATTTATCCGAGCTGGCCAGTCACGAGAAGCCGCGCGCAAGGTCTGGATTCGTAATCTCCAGGATGCCGCTGGTGTCGTTACCGTTGATGAGGGGGCAGCAGCAGCTATCACCAGTGGTGCCAGCCTTCTGCCTGCCGGCATTTTATCAATTGATGGTGACTTCAGGCGCGGCGACCTGGTAACGATCTGCACGCCGACAGGCTCGGTTGGGCGCGGCCTGGTTGCATATGATGCACCGGAGCTTGCGCGTATACTCGGGAAAAAGTCGGATGAGGCAGCTCAGATCCTTGGCTACAGGCGGCGCAGCGCCGTCGTGGAGCGTAACGATCTTGTCGTCGGATAGATTTTTGCCAACCGCTGGTTTGTCCTGAGTGTGATCTAAATTGGTCGAAAATGGCAAGAATCGTATTTTTTCTGCGTTGTAGCGCTTGTTCTTGGGAAAAATTAGTGGCTTACTGCGCGCGTTCGATCTAAACAGTTCGGCTTACCTCATCACGTCCGCAGACAAGAGCGACCGCTTGTGAATCTAAACGCTGCAAATTCCGTTCGGCTTATTATCGCCCCTTCGGGCCGCGCGCTTTTAGGTGGCGTGCTTGTGGGCGATGTGCTTGTGGGCGATTTGCTTGTGGGCGTATCCAAAACGGGGGAAGGGCCGATCTGCTAAAACCTTTAAGCGATCTGATCCATCCACCCGCTCCCGACCACCGGTAGCGGGTTTTTTGTTTGAGACCGCAAGACAACACCCGTGAAAAGCGTAATACGACGCACGCGGCGCATACGAAAATCAGACAAACGCACAAGCTGCGCGAAGACATCAAGACTGGAGAAAAGCAATGAAAATATACACCGACGATGACGCCAATCCTGATCTGCTAAAGGAAGGGCCCGTTGCGATCATCGGTTATGGTAGCCAAGGGCGTGCCCACGCGCTGAACCTTCATAATTCAGGGTGCGATGTCATTGTGGGCGTTCGGCCCGGCGGCAAGGGTGATGAACGCGCGAAAGCAGACGGGCTTAAAACAGCGCCGATCCGTGCCGCCGCAGAAGCTGCGCGCACGATTGTCATCCTGACGCCTGACATGACCCATGAAACCCTGTTTAAGGAAGAGATCGAACCAGCGCTCAATGATGGTGATACCCTGTCTTTTGCGCACGGCTTTACGATTCTCTATGGCCGGGTAACACCGCCGAGCAATGTTGATGTCATCATGGTCGCGCCAAAGGGGCCGGGTGATCTTGTTCGCCGTGAGTATGAGCGTGGCCGTGGCGTGCCGTGTCTTTTTGCGGTCCATCAGGACGCAACTGGCAAGGCGCGTGATCGGGCCATGTCTTATGCGCGCCTGATTGGCGGTACGACCGCCGGTGCCATTGAAACAACCTTCCGTGAAGAAACCGAAACGGACCTCTTTGGCGAACAGGCCGTTCTTTGCGGTGGTGCAACCGAGCTCGTTCTAGCAGGCTTCGAAACGCTAACCGAGGCGGGCTACAAGCCGGAGGTGGCATATTACGAATGCCTCCACGAGCTGAAACTGATTGTTGACCTTCTCTATGAAGGTGGTCTGGCAAAAATGCATGAGTTCATTTCTGAAACGGCGATCTATGGTGATCTTGTTTCGGGGCCGCGGGTGATCGACGATGCTGCAAAAGATCGGATGCGGGGGGTATTGAAAGATATTCAAGACGGCACCTTCGCGCAGAACTGGATTTTGGAAAATCAAACCGGAAAAGTGCGTTACAACCAGATGCTTGAAGCAGATCTTAACCATCCGATTGAAAAGATCGGCAAAGATCTCCGCGAGCGTATGGCTTGGCTATCTGGCGGGAATTCAGGAACGGAGTGATCTGACATGACGACCCGGGCACCTTCGAAAGAGACAGCAACTGGCGACGACCGGATTATTAAAGCGGGTGCGGAGCTTATTCTTGATGCGCTGGAAGAACAGGGCGTTGAGGTCATTTTCGGGTACCCGGGCGGCGCAGTGTTGCCGATTTATGATGCGCTACACCGGCGCGATTCGATCCGCCATATTCTCGTGCGTCATGAACAGGGCGCGGTGCATATGGCGGAAGGTTACGCCCGGGCGACCGGTAAGCCGGGTGTTGTTCTGGTGACCTCCGGGCCTGGTGCGACAAACGCCGTTACGGGGCTTGCTGATGCCCTGCTGGATTCCATCCCGCTGATCTGTATCACTGGACAGGTCGCACGCAAATTGATCGGGACAGACGCATTTCAGGAATGCGATACGATCGGCATCACGCGCGCGTGTACCAAGCATAACTATCTTGCAACCTCACCGCACAAACTATCCAGCATTGTGCATGAGGCATTTCACGTTGCGACTACCGGTCGTCCGGGGCCGGTGGTGATCGACGTTCCCAAAGATGTCCAGTTTGAAGAGGCGCCTTATGTATCGCGTAAAGATGCGCCATTAAGGGCAGCGCGCGCCGATGTTCCGCTTACCGATAGACAGATTGAGGAAACTGTCGACCTGATGCGTCATGCGCGCAGGCCGATATTATATACAGGCGGCGGAATTATAAATGCCGGCCCACAGGCGTCAGCGGCCTTGCGGGAATTGGCTAGGGTGACGGGTTTTCCAGTTACTTCCACGCTGATGGGCCTTGGCGCATTTCCGGCAGCCGATCCGCAGTGGCTGGGTATGTTGGGCATGCATGGGAGTGTCGAAGCAAACCACGCGATGCATGATTGCGATCTTATGATCTGCATCGGCGCGCGGTTTGATGACCGGGTGACGGGGCGTTTGGACGCCTTCTCACCGGGCTCACGCAAAATTCATGTCGATATTGACCCTTCGTCGATTAATAAAAACGTCAATGTTGATATCGGGATTGTTGGTGACGCAGGCAAGGTAATTCAATCCTTCCTGGACCAATGGCAACGCCGGGAAAAAATGGCCCTGTATGATCATGGACGCACAAAAGAATGGTGGGCCCGGATCAATGACTGGCGCGGGGTCAACTCATTTGCCTACGCCAAAGATGACGCGGTGATAAAGCCGCAATATGCCATTGAGCGCCTTTACCAATTAACAAAAGATCGTGATGTGTACGTGACGACGGAAGTCGGCCAGCATCAGATGTGGGCGGCGCAGCACTTTCATTTTGAAGAGCCAAATCGCTGGATGACGTCCGGCGGCCTGGGAACCATGGGGTATGGACTGCCTGCTGCCGTCGGCGTACAGGTAGCCCATCCGGACGCGCTTGTCATTGATATTGCCGGTGATGGCTCGGTGCAAATGACCATGCAGGAGATGTCCACAGCCGTTCAGTTCGGGTTGCCGGTAAAGATCTTTATCTTGAATAATTCCTATTTGGGGATGGTGCGCCAGTGGCAGGAATTATTGCATGACCGTCGGTATGCGCATTCATATTCAGATGCCTTGCCAGATTTTGTGAAACTGGCGGAAGCTTATGGCGGTGTGGGCCTGCGGGCAGAAACGCCTGCCGAACTTGATGATAAAATCCGTGAAATGATTAATGTCGATAAGCCGGTACTTTTTGATTGTGTCGTCACGCAAGAAGAGAATGTTTTCCCAATGATCCCCTCCGGTGCAGCGCATAATGAAATGTTGTTGGGTGGCTCGGTAACGGGTGATGAAATCGGCAAGGAAGGGCGTGCATTGGTATGAGCCTGCATCCATCTCAATCCGTTTATCCTGTCTCGGAAAACTCCGAGGAAGAGATTGAATCCATCCTGGCGGTTATTGTCGATAACGAGCCGGGGACATTGGCCCGCGTTGTGGGGCTCTTTTCAGCACGCAGCTATAATATCGAAAGTCTGACTGTGGCTGAGACTGATGGTGAGAAACATCGCTCACGGATAACAATCGTAACCCGCGGTGTGCCATCGACCATAGAGCAGATCAAGGCACAACTTGGGCGTTTGATCCCCGTGCGCCGTGTCTCCGATGTGAGCCGGGAGCAAGATGCCCTGCAGCGTGAGCTGGCGCTGGTGAAGGTGGTCGGCGAGGGCGAGCAGCGGGTTGAAGCCATGCGCATGGCGGAAATTTTTCGTGCGAGAGCGGTGGATATCACCCATTCTTCATTTGTTTTCGAAGTTACGGGCGCGCGCGACAAGATCAACGCATTTTTGGATTTGATGCGCCCGCTTGGCTTGTCGGACGTTGCACGCACTGGTGTCCTGTCAATCAGGCGCGGTGTCCTGAAGGACTGACTTCACGCAATCCGCACTGGATTTGTTTTCGTAAACCTGAGACAAGCAGGAAAACGACAACATCCAGCGATATTAACACATGAAAATTGGCACGCGATCTAGCACGATGGCCATGGCGCAGACCGAAGAAGTCGTGCGCCTGCTTCGCACGTCTGTTGAGGGGCTTTCGCCGCAAATAGCGCAACGCAAGCCGCGGGGCGATATTGACCAGATCAGCCGTTTGCAGAAACACGGCGGCAAGGGCGGGGCGTTTGTCGGTGATATTCGCGCGGCCATGATGGCTAACGAAGTTGATTGCGTCATGCATTCCCTGAAAGACATGCCCGGGAATGAGGAAACGCCCGGCGTCATCATTGGTGCGTATTTGCCAAGGGACCCGGTGGAGGATGTTCTTGTCATTCGACCCGGGCTCGATTGTGATACAGTGTTGGCGTCTCGTGCGGCCGGATTGAAAATCGGAACAAATGCCGTGCGGCGAGCTGCTTATCTGAAGCGGCTTTTTCCGGATGCGGAAATTATTCACTATCGCGGTGCCGCCGATACGCGGCTGGAGAAGCTTGATAACGGCGTGATGCAAAAACTCGCTGATGGCAGTGAGGTTGGTCCCGCTGATCTGCTTGTATGCGCTCGCTCCGGGCTGGAGCGCATAGGCCGTGCCGATCGCATTGCGCATATTTTTTCACCAGACGATATATTGCCAGCCGTGGGACAGGGGATCGTGGCGGTAGAATGCCGCGAGCGAGATTGGGCGGTGCGCAGTCATCTTGCAAAAATTGATGACCAGATGTCCCGGGTCTGTGCGGAGGCGGAGCGCGAGGTGCTGTGGGTGCTTGATGGGCACTGCAACTCGCCAATTGCCGGATATGCGAGATTGAAAGGTGCAAGTTTGCATCTCAAGGCGAGCGTCATGTCGCTGGATGGTGGGCGTATTATCGAACATGAAGAAAGCGGGCCGGCCGATGCGCCGCGCACATTAGGTCGCTCGGTTGCGTTAAACCTTTTGGGAAACGGGGCCGGAGAATTAATTGATCTCACACGGATTGATTGATTTGGTGGTCTGAGGAGTTCTCCTATGGCTGACCTTGAAACGGACTATTTCGTTATTGGCACCGGTGCCATGGGGATGTCCTTCGTTGATACATTACTCACCGAAACCGATGCCGATATTGTCATGGTCGATAAACACCATGCACCGGGCGGGCATTGGAATGATGCCTATCCATTTGTGCGCTTGCATCAACCGTCTTCATTTTACGGCGTTGCCTCAACGCCGCTCGGGAGTAACCGTATCGATGAAGTAGGGCCCAATAAGGGGTATTTCGAATTGGCATCGGGCCCGGAAATCCTCGCCTATTTCGAATCTGTGATGCGCGAGCGGTTTTTACCATCAGGCCGGGTTCGGTACTTTCCGATGCACGAGGTGGTAAAGGATAACGCTTTGCGATCGAGCATTACCGGTGCCGAAACAGGCATCCATGTACGCGCAAAGACAGTTGACAGCACCTATCTGAATACAACGGTTCCCTCGACCCATGAGCGAAAGTTTGAGGTTGAAGAGGGTGTCGTTTGTGTTGCGCCGGGCGAATTACCGCGGCGTGCGCCATCTCATCGTTCCTTCGTTATTTTGGGTGGTGGGAAAACCGCCATGGACGTTGGTGTTTGGCTTTTAGATAACGGCGTTGCGCCAGACAGCATATATTGGGTATGCCCACGGGGGTCCTGGCTGATCAATCGTGACACGACCCAACCCACGGCAGATTTCTTCGTGCAGTCAATTGGTGGCTTTGCCAGGCAGTTAACTGCGTGTGCACAGGCCCTGGATGTTGATGATCTGTTTGATCGCCTGGAATCATCTGGCAACCTGCTGAGGATCGATAAATCACAGCGCCCGTCAATGTTCCATTTTGCAACGATTTCGACCGGTGAAGTAGAGCAATTACAGCGTATAAAGAATATTATTCAGGCCGGGCATGTGTCCGCGATCACGTCTGAGGAGATAATCCTCGCCGAAGGGGAGGCTGCTGCCCCTGAAAATGCACTTTATATCGATTGTACGGCTACGGCGGTAGAGCGTCGACCGGTGTGTCCAATTTTTGCAGGTAATCGGATAACGCTGCAAATGGTGCGTCTGCCTAATCCGTGCCTGTCGGCGGCGCTGGCAGCGTATCTTGAAGCTCATTATCAGGATGAAACGGAAAAGAATCGATTATGCGAACCTGTTCCGATATGTGACACCCCGGAGGAGTGGCCAGCAGCACAATTTGGTAACATGAAAAATCAGCTTGCCTGGTCACAGGAAAGGCCCGTGCGCGATTTCATCACGAATTGCCGATTGGACGGATTTGGTCAACTCGTCCGGGATGTGGATCGATCGAACGCCGCGCATATGGAAATCGTGAAAACCATGCGTGAAGCGGGAATGCCTGCGGCAATGAACCTGCAAAAAATCATGGCTGCGCAAGGTTGATATCGCGAGCGGTAAATTCGCGGCGTGACGTACCTCGCCGAACTATCGGTTTTTTCTATTTCCAATCAGATCGTCTACGACGCCGGGATCAGCAAGCGTTGACGTATCGCCAAGATTGCTGAAATCGTTTTCGGCAATTTTGCGCAAGATCCGACGCATAATTTTGCCTGAGCGAGTTTTGGGCAAGCCGGGAGCGAACTGAATATGGTCAGGCTTTGCAATCGGACCGATTTCTGAGCGGACGGTTTCTACAAGGCTCTTTTCGACGTCGGCTGACGGCGTTGCGCCATCCATCAGTGTAACGAATGCGTAAATTCCTTGCCCCTTTACATCATGAGGAAACCCGACAACGGCGGCTTCGGCAACTGCATCATTTGCGACGAGCGCGCTTTCAACCTCTGCTGTGCCCATACGGTGGCCGGACACATTCAGCACATCATCAACCCGTCCTGTGATCCAATAATATCCGTCCTCGTCCCGTCGTGCGCCGTCTCCGGTAAAGTACATGCCGGGGTATGTCGAAAAATAGGTATCAATAAAGCGTTGATGGTCACCATAAACCGTCCGCATCTGACCGGGCCACGAATCCGTCAGTACAAGGTTTCCGCTGGTTGCACCTTCAAGAAATTCACCCTCATTGTTCACGAGTGCGGGGTGTATGCCGGGCAGGGGGAGCGTTGCTGAGCCTGGTTTCGTTGCCACGGCACCTGGCAGCGGTGAAATCAGGATGCCGCCAGTTTCGGTCTGCCACCATGTATCCACAACGGGGCAGCGTCTTGCGCCCACTACATCCCAATACCAGATCCACGCTTCGGGATTGATTGGTTCGCCTACCGATCCCAGCAAGCGGAGCGATGTCAAATCAGCGCTGTCAACATGATCATCACCTTCGCGCATGAGGGCGCGGATCGCTGTTGGTGCTGTATAGAAAATATTGACTTTGTGTTTTTCGCATACTTTCCAGAATCGGGATGCATCCGGGTAGGTGGGAACACCTTCGAACATCAGTGTTGTGGCACCATTTGCCAGCGGTCCATAGACGATATAGCTATGGCCGGTCACCCAGCCAACGTCTGCAGTACACCAATAAATATCCCCATCTTGATAATCGAATACCATTTCGTGCGTATAAGCGGCATATGTCAGATAGCCGCCGGTCGTATGCAGTACGCCTTTAGGTTTTCCAGTTGAACCTGATGTATAGAGAATAAAAAGAGGGTCTTCTGCGTTCATCGGTTCCGCTGGGCAGGTAGGTGATACGTCTTCGCGGGCCTCGTGCCACCAGAGATCGCGGCCGGGCGACCATTCAATCGCTCCGCCGGTTCGTTTGACGACCAGGACTAAGCGGGCGTCGTTGGTTTTTTCCAATGCGGCATCGACATTTGCTTTGAGTGGGATGGACTTGCCGCCGCGAACGCCTTCGTCGGCGGTGATAATTGTCCGGGCGCCGCAATCTTCAATGCGGCTGGCGAGGGCTTCGGGGGAAAAACCGCCAAAGACAACCGAATGAACTGCACCAATGCGTGCGCATGCGAGCATTGCATAGGCCGCCTCCGGGATCATTGGCATATATATTACAACGCGGTCGCCTTTTTTAACGTCGCGGGCCTTTAGGATGTTGGCCATGCGGCACACCTCCGCGTGTACTTCGCGGTAGGTTATGTACTCATGCTCGCCGGGATCGTCGCCCTCCCATATGATTGCCGTCTGGTCGGCCCGCGTCTCAAGATGTCGGTCTAAACAATTGCCTGCGGCGTTCAGCTGTCCATCCTCGAACCATTTTATATGCAGATCGTCAGCATCAAATGAAACATCTTTGACTTTCGTGAAAGGGCGTGACCATTCCAGGCGGCTTGCAATACCGGCCCAAAACTCTTCTGAAGACCCGGCGGCCTTTTCCACCAGCGTGCAACGCGTTGTTTCATTGACAAGCGTGTTGTTGGCAAAGCTTACCGGCGGTTCGACGTGAAGGGTTTGGTCGGTCATTCATGGATCCTTTTTTCCGCTTACTCTAACCCCGCAACGCCCCATGTACAAAGGCGTTTTTTATCAGCCGCGACGGACTTAGCTGCGAGCCGGTCAGTCTTGGTTCTGAACATCGTCACCGAGCCATTTATACATGATGTGAGCGTCGACAAATTCAGTATTTTGGTATCGAAAAGCCCGAGGCACCGTGCCGATAATCTCAAAACCTGCCTTCTGCCACGCTTGGACACCGGCGATGTTTGCCGTGACGACCAGATTGAATCGCATGGCGAGGAAACCGCGCTCGCGGGCCTCGTTTTGTGAGTGCCGTACCATCTGGCTTGCCACGCCTTTGCGCCTAGCGTTTGGCGCGACGACATAACCACAATTGCAAACATGATCGCCAAGGCCGCCCTGGTCTGGTCTGATATAATAAGCGCCAACTATTGCGCCGGACGCGGCGTCCTCAGCGAGAATGGTATTCTTTTCAGGGGCGAGCCAATAAGCTTTTGCGCCAGCTTCATCGATGTCCATGTCACACGGATAGGATTCCCCGGCTCGAAACGCCGGTCGTAGGACGCTCCATAGCGGTGGCCAGTCCTTGTCGTCGTAAAAACGGCGCATGGTAATATGTAAGCTGGTCGGTTGCATCTCGGGCCGGGATCTTTTGCGTGTGGGTGCAAACATTCGCCCGCTTGAGGTGAACAACGCAAGTGACTAAGTGATGGGCAGACCGGCGGGTGGCAATCAGCCGCCCCGTTTGAGAGCAAAGGGCATTCAGATAATGGTTGATCAACTGACCCCAGACGAGCGCGCGGCGTTTATGGAAAGCTATCATGGTTGGGAGCCGGTGGAAGGTCGCGATGCGATAAAAAAGGATTTTACTTTCAAGGACTTCAATGAAGCCTGGGGGTTCATGTCGCGTGTTGCGCTCGCCGCCGAAAAAGCTGACCATCACCCGGAATGGTTCAATGTGTATAACAAAGTCGAGATTACGCTGACGACCCATGATGCGGGTGGCTTATCACAGCGAGACGTGGCGCTTGCTGCGATTATTGAGGCTGCAGTTTGATCATGACCAATAAATCGGGCGAATAATGTTATTTGCCTTATTCGTGCCTGGAATTGGCCTGTGAACGGCCAGATCGCTGCATAAGGTGAGGTTCGATGCCGCTGAACGGGCGGGAATCTGGCTTTGAGGAGAACGAAGATGGCGACCATCGCCCTGGTAGATGACGATGAAAATATCCTGACGTCTGTTTCTATGGCATTTGAAGCCGAAGGCTATCAGGTGAAAACGTTCGAAGACGGTGCGCGCGCCATTGAAAGTGTTAGCGCAGCACCGCCGGATCTGATTGTTTCCGACATTAAAATGCCAACCATGGATGGCATGGAGTTTTTGCGTCGCGTGCGCCAGTCATCGGATGTGCCATTCATATTCCTGACGTCAAAGGACGAGGAAATTGACGAAGTTCTTGGTCTCACTCTCGGTGCTGATGACTATGTGAAGAAGCCATTTTCCCAACGGCTCTTGCTGGAGCGTGTAAAGGCTTTGTTGCGGCGGCGGCAGGCGGCACCGGCACCGACAAAAGAAGAGCAAAAACAGATTGTCCGGCGTGGCTCCTTGACCCTGGATCCGCTACGGCACGCGTGCTTGTGGCAAGACCAAAGCGTGACGCTTACGGTGACGGAGTTTTTGATACTGGAATCGCTCGCGCAGCGTCCTGGTTTTGTCAAAACCCGGGATGCCCTTATGGATGCGGCGTATGATGATCAGATTTATGTCGATGATCGCACCATAGACAGCCATATTAAGCGTATAAGGAAGAAATTCCGCATGGTAGATAAACAATTCGACGCAATCGAAACATTGTACGGCGTCGGATACAAATACAAAGAAGATTAGACGCGAGCGGTATGGGCAAGGGCGAGGGCAAGGGTAAGGGTACACGAAAGCGCTCGGTTGCGCCGCAGTTTGCCATTTCCCGGCTGACATTCACAATCGCGAGCGCGAACCTTGTCGGGCTGTTGATCGTGTTGATTGGATCGTTCGCGGTGACTGAATACCGCGATAGCTTGATCCTTGCAAAATTAGAGGGTGTACGGGCTCAATCACAGATTGTCGCCGATGTTCTGGCGCAAACAGCGATTGATGAAAATGCCTGTGAGCCTATTGACCAGTTTGTGTCAACGGGCGTTGGAATTACTCAATCATCCAAAATAACGGTCTGCGCACGTAATTTAAGCGATGAAAATGTCCGCGGCGTATTCAACCGAACCTGGGATAGTTTTGAAGGACGTATACGGATATTTAATGCGCCCCAAGATGGTGCATCAATTATCACTGATGCAAATAGCCTCTTGCTCGACGATGTTGTGCTTCGGCAGGACCGGATCGAACTAGAGAAACTGCCACCGATACAAGATGTCTCGGCTGAAAATGCTCAGTGGGCAATCGTCGCTGCGGCGCAGGGTATCATGCGCCGCTTTATGACTGGCCCATTCAGGCGTGCCGCCGCCCAGCGCACCATAGAGCAGGAATTAAACGAAGCGATTGCCTCGCCGGTTAATGGCGAAAATCGCGGATGGGCTGGGGTTCGTCTGAATGAAGACGGCGAACTGGTCGCTTCTGTTTCGATACCGATTCGCCGCCTCCACGCGGTTTATGGTGTGGTAACATCGGAAATCGGTGGCATTGAGGAACTTGTCGGAAAATCACGTACGGCAATATTGCCGTTTTTCGGGTTGGCGATTGCTGCTGCGGTCCTGTCTTCGCTTTTTCTGACAACCGCAATTGCACAGCCGATTCGCGCGCTTGCGGTTGCGGCTGATCAGGTGCGTGAAGGAATTACGGCTGCTGGACGCGCCCGGATCCCGGATTTCACCAACAGGCGCGATGAAATTGGCGAGTTGTCGGTGTCTCTGCGCACGATGACAAAAGCAATTTATGAGCGCATTGAGGCGATTGAGAGTTTCGCGGCCGATGTTTCCCATGAACTGAAAAACCCGCTTACGTCTATTCGGAGTGCGACGGAAACATTGGAGATTGTTAAAACAGCGGAGGCTCGTGAGAAACTCATGGATGTCATTCAAAAAGACGTCGCGCGCATGGATCGGTTGATAACCGACATCTCAAATGCCTCGCGTCTTGATGCGGAGTTGGCGCGTGAGGAAAGAGCAGCGGTGGATCTGTCGCAATTGCTGCGCGATGTTGTCGACACGTATCAGGTGACGCATAATGGAGATCAGGCTGAAGTCCGGTTGCTGGATACGGTCGGTCCGAATTATGTTTTTGGTAATGCAGCTGCCCTCGGCCAGGTATTTCGCAACCTCATTGACAATGCACAATCTTTTTCCCCGACCGGCAGCGTTGTCGACGTGGCCATGTCTTTAGTCGATCGAGGGGCGCGGGCGGTCATTACCGTTGACGATAAAGGCCCAGGCGTTCCCGACGAGGCCCTGGAGAAAATATTTGAGCGATTTTATACAAAACGTCCTGCCGGGGCGGCGTTTGGCAATAACTCCGGGCTTGGGCTCGCGATCTGTCGACAGATTGTTGCCTCCCATGGCGGGGCAGTCTTCGCTGAAAATCGGTTGACGTTGGCGGGTGAAAACGATGGTGCCCGGTTCATTGTCGAATTGCCAATTGTTGGCTGGTAGAAATGTCGACGCTTAATCATGATCAAATTCATGGCGTTGCGCTTGCGCTTGGCGTTGACCCCGATGGGCCGCTGGTTGGTGTGCTTGTTACCGGTCCGTCAGGGGCGGGCAAGTCCCGCCTTGCGCTGGAGGTCATTGATCAATGTCCGTGGCGTCGATCAGGCCTGATTGCTGACGATATCGTTTGTTTAGAGCGTCATGGGGCTGGTGTGATTGCAAAAGCGCCAGACGCTCTTCGAGGTATTATTGAAATTCGTGGTTTCGGGCCAGCGCCGATCAGGACTGCCGCACCCCGACCGATGCGCGTCGTATTTGAGTTGGTCGACGATTCCCCGCGTGTTCCCGAAAAAGAAAGCTTCGACGCCGGTGGTGTGTTTATACCACGGTTACCATTTCAACTCTGGCATCCAGCCCCGGTTGCCCGTCTTAGACATGTTGTTCGGTCGATTTTGATGGACAATTGAAACGGCGCGCGCAGGATAGAGGCGGCAGAAGAAAAAGGATGTCGCATGATTGGGCTGGTAATGGTCTCCCATGGCCGATTAGCTGATGAATTTGTGGCCGCAGCTGAACACGTTGTTGGTCTGCAGGAAAATATCGAAGTCGTGTCGATTGGGGCTGACGACGATATGGAAAAGCGACGGGAAGATATTATCGCGGCGGCCGGCCGGGTCGACGGAGGGGACGGGGTCATCATCTTCACGGACATGTTCGGCGGCACGCCCTCCAATCTTGCAATTTCGGTGATGGAAAAAACCAAGGCAGAAGTGATTGCCGGGGTAAACTTGCCGATGTTGATAAAGGTGGCGTCTATCCGTGAGGAAAAATCCCTGGAGGATACCGTAAAGGCGGCATACGAGTCCGGCCGCAAATATATCAATGTTGCATCGTGGGTATTGTCTGGCGAAGGCACGGATGAATAAGCCGGGTGTTGATCCGGCTCCTGTTGAGCCAATTACCGAAGTCGATGCAACGATCTCAAACCGGCGGGGGCTCCACGCGCGGGCTTCAGCGAAATTTTCCGCTCTGGCGGGATCCTATGAGGCTGCTGTCCGCGTGAGACGGGATGATATGGACGTTGGCGGGTGTTCGATCATGGGGCTGCTCATGCTGGGGGCGGGGCCGGGTACCGTGATCACCATATCTGCAAGCGGGCCGCAATCCTGTGAGGCTGTAGACGCTTTGCGCCGGCTTGTTGAGGACCGCTTTGGCGAGGGTGAATGAGCCCATTTGGTGGCCCATTTTGGTCGCCCATGGGGGGTGGTATTGCAGGTGACATGTTTGACGGCGCGGGCAACAGTGCGTCTTCAATGAGTTGAGCGCTGCTTGCTTGCTTTGTGCCGGGTTTGCGGCGAAAGCTGCCGTGCGCGCGGCGCATGGGCTTAGTTTTCCACAATGGGCGACAATTCCCTTGAGTTTGGTGGCGGTTGCGATGTGTTGTTCGCGTCCCAAATGAATGGATAACGGAGTATCAAGCCATGGCCGATGGTGCCGCCAGCATAGACACGGATGTTTCGCACGAAGCTGTTGGAACCGGAGGTGTCGCCGCAGAGCGGTTGCGTTCCTTTATTGAGCGCGTTGAACGCCTGGAAGAAGAAAAACAGGCGATTATGGGCGATATGAAGGAAGTATACGCCGAGGCAAAGGGCGAGGGATACGATACGAAAATTCTTCGCCAGGTTATCCGTATCAGAAAAATGGACCGTCACGAACGCCAGGAACAAGAGGCGATCCTGGATCTATATCTGTCGGCACTGGGGGACGCATAGGGCGGCTGCCCCTGTTTTTCCTGGTACAGAAATTTACCGATTGTTTTTGCGCTCATGCGCCAAGGCCGCCCGGCTTTAAATCTCCGGCGGCTTTGGAGTTTCCATTCTGGAAACTGTCTAAAATCGGTGGATTAGCCTGCGTGCCCTACGACTAGCTTGCGCGTTTCACTTCCAGGCCATGATCTTTCAACTTGCGATACAATGTTGAACGGCCCATGCCCAGGCGCTGTGCGACCTCGGTCATCTGGCCGCCATATGTGTCGATCGCGAGTTCTATCAGGTCCCGCTCAATCTCCTGAAGCGACCTCAAATGCCCTTCCGTATCAAAAACGTGGACACTTTCATGGGAGGCCGTCTCTGTCTGGCCTTCAGGCGTTATCGGGTGCGTGCTTTCTTCTTCGGTAATGGACGAACCCGCTGCGCTTGGTTCATGCTTTGCTGGTGGTGGCGGGCCATCCTCCACACCTGCGGCTTCGAACTCAGCCGACAATAGGGGAAAATCCCGCGCCGTCAGATAATTCCCTTCTGCGAGCACAACGCCGCGAAAAACAGTATTCTCAAGCTGGCGGACATTACCCGGCCATGGCTGGCGCATCAAAACGTCCATGACACCGTCCTGAACGCCGCGTACAGAGCGATGTTCCTCCGCATTGTAGCGTTTAATGAAGTGGTCAATCAATGCGGGAATGTCGTCTGCGCGCTCACGCAAGGGGGGGACGTGGACCGGGAATACATTCAGCCGGTAGTATAAATCTTCCCGGAAACGGCCTTGTGCGACTTCACTTGCAAGGTCACGATTGGTCGCTGAAATTACCCGGACATTGACTTTGATTGGTCGTTTTGCACCGATTGGGTCAACTTCACTTTCCTGTAGGACGCGCAGGAGTTTTACCTGCATATCCTGGGGTAGCTCGCCAACTTCGTCGAGGAAGATGGTTCCACCATCGGCTTCCTGGAATTTACCGATATGTTTCCCGGCAGCACCTGTGAAAGAGCCTTTTTCATGGCCGAACAAAATGCTCTCGACGAGGTTTTCGGGAATGGCGCCGCAATTCACCGTGACAAAGGGTTTGCGCGCACGATCAGATGAGCCCTGGATCGCCCGCGCGATCATTTCCTTGCCGACACCGGATTCTCCGGTGATCAGTATCGGGATCGTTGAGGTCGCGGCGCGTTCGCCGATCCGGACAACATTCTTCAGCGCCCCGGAGCTGCCTATCAGGTCACGAAAACCGAGCGCGCCATCGCGCTTTCGCTTGAGGCGGGATACTTCCCCCTTAAGGGTGGTGATGTTCAGTGCGTTGTTAATTGAGACGATAACTCGTTCAGGCGAGGCCGGCTTGACGAAGAAATCGTTCGCGCCATTTTGCATTGCCTCCACAACCGTATCGATTCCCCCCTGAGCGGTAAGAACAATTACGGGTAGATCGTCCTGGAGTGACTTGATGCGGTTCAATGTTTCCATCCCGCCCAGCCCTGGCATGCGCAGATCAAGCATGACCATGCCAATGTCGCCGCCTTGCTCGCTTTGAAGAACGGACAAAGCGGTTTCACCGCTATCTGCTTGGAGTGTCGGATAACCGGCCTTCTCGCACACCGCCTGCATGAGCCGGCGCTGTGTTGGGTCGTCGTCAACGATGAGAATTTGTGCAGCCATTTGGGAATATGCCTCGAAACAAGTCTGAAGAATTGCCTCGAAGGTACCGTCTTGCGGTTAAGGATCGCTTTAAGGCGTCTCAATTCGGGGCACTTGCAGATTGTTGTGTATGGGCGTGCGGTTCATAAATCGTTTACGGATGATGCGCGCCGGCGTTGCTCCGCACCATGGGCAGCGGCTATGATCTGGCCTGTTTCAAAGGTGGAGTTTTTGAGGTCTATGGCAGATGACAAGCCAGCGCCGATCCGGCCAATCGCGCATCTGAACGGTGAAAAACCGTCAGCGCCGGACTGGTTTACAGCAGCGGTAACAACGCCCAGTGAAGAGGCAAGTGTAAATGTTTCCGGGGCGGACATCCGGTATTCCGCCTGGGGCGAGAAGGGACGACCTGGCCTATTATTTATTCATGGAGGGCGGGCCCATCGCAATTGGTGGCGGCCGTTCGCACCATTTTTTGCCAAGCAATATCGCGTTGCAGCGTTTGATATTTCTGGCATGGGCGATAGCGGTTGGCGTGATCAGTATTCTCTGGATTTAACCACTAATGAGCTGTTCGCCGTGATTGAGGCTGCTGGATTAGAGGCAGCCGGACGCCCGCTCGTTGTCGGGCATAGTTTTGGCGGCTGGATTACTCTTGCGGCCGTCGAAAGGGGCGGAGAGCGCCTTGGCGGTGCGGTTATTGTTGATAGTCCGATTTCGAAACCCGATCCCGATGAAGGCTATACAATCGTCCGTAAAAAGACCGATGAACCAATAGCTGTCCGCCCCTCACGCATCTATTCGACCATTGAAGAACCGATATCGCGGTTTCGGTTTTTACCGAATCAACCCTGCGATCAGCATTATCTGGTGGATTTCATCGCGCGCCAGGGGCTGAAGCAAGTTACCGGTGAAACGGGTGCAGGGTGGACATGGAAATTTGATCCCGGACATGGAGCCAATTTCGATATACATTTTGAGCGAGATCTGTTCCTCGCGGCACGATGCCCCTTAGCCTTCATCTATGGTGAGCAGTCGTTTTTTGTCGGTGGGGACGGGTTTAAAGCCTTAAAACAACAAACAGACGGTAGAGCGCCCATTATCGAAATGCCCGGCGTGCATCACCATCTCATGATGGAAGAACCCATCGCATTTATATCTACCTTGCAGACGTTACTGAAATGCTGGCCTGTGCGGGTCGGCGTTTGAACAACCCATCGTGATTGAATTTTTTCAATTGCCGTAACCGGGCCTTGCCCCGTCAGGGGATTTCCGCCAAATATGAGGAAATTCCGTGATTGAGAGAGATTCGATGGGCAATGACGCTGGAAATGCTCCGTTAGATGAGGAAGAAAACCGCAAAACGTACGAGGCGGTGATGGGATTCTCTAGTGAGGTGGGCGTTCCATTCTCGCTTGCGCTGACAATGTTCTTTGTCATGCTGGTAATGGCAAACGGTTGGTTGATGGGGCTGATTGCTGGTGCCGCGACGTATCTGTTTGCTTACTTTGTCGTAAAGGCGTTCTTTTCGCACTGATGCGAAAGCTGGCTGGAGTTCGTTCAGAGCTGCAGTTTTAGCTCTCAACGTGTTTGTTGAGCCGCCGAATGCTTCATGTGTTGGCAGGATCAGCGCTCTTGCGCTGTGCTGCGATGACGCTTGCGCTGTGCTGCAACTGCGTACATAACCGATGCTAGGTTTGGAGGTTTCATGAAGATTGCAGTCTTGAAGGAAACGGCGACTGGGGAAACGCGGGTCGCGGCCTCGCCGGAGACGGTCAAAAAATTTACCGGCTTGGGAATTGACGTCACTATCGAGACCGGCGCGGGGGTGATCGCCAGTTTTGCTGACAGTGATTACGAAACTGCTGGTGCCACTATTGCTGAAAACGACAGCGCGGCGAGAGCGGGCGCGGACATCGTTTTGAAGGTGATTGCACCCAGTGCTGATGAACTGAAATCCTATGCCAAGGGCCAGTCGGTGATTTCTGTCGTCGCCCCGCATGGAAACAAAGATAAACTGGACGCTGCCGCACAGGCCGGCGTTGATTTGTTTGCGATGGATTTAATGCCGCGGATCACCCGGGCTCAGTCCATGGATGTTCTTTCCTCACAGTCCAACCTTGCCGGATACAAAGCAGTTATTGACGCATCCGCGCATTATGGGCGGGCATTGCCGATGATGATGACGGCGGCGGGAACTATTGCGCCGGCAAAGGTCTTTGTCATGGGGGCGGGTGTGGCCGGGTTACAGGCAATCGCAACCGCGCGCCGTTTAGGGGCCGTTGTTTCCGCTACGGATGTTCGGTTTGCCGCCAAGGAGCAAGTCGAAAGCCTCGGGGCAACATTTGTGACCGTTGATGAGGAGGCCATGAAATCGGCTGAAACTGAAGGCGGTTATGCAAAGGAAATGTCCGACGACTTTAAAGAACGTCAGGCGGCGTTTGTGGCCGATCACATTAAAAAACAGAATATCGTGATTACCACGGCGCTAATCCCCGGTCGCCAGGCACCGGAACTTGTGAGCGAGGAGATGGTGCGGTCCATGCCTGCTGGCGCGGTGATTGTCGATCTCGCGGCTGAGCAGGGTGGGAATGTTGCCGTGACGCAAAAAGGTGAAACGGTAAACGTCGATGGTGTAAGTGTTATCGGATTTGAAAACGTTGCCGGGCGTCTCGCATCTGACGCCTCAGCGCTTTACGCGCGCAACGTGTTCAATTTCCTTTCAACATTCTTTGACAAAGAATCGTCAAGTTTTCCAACCGACTGGAATGACGAGATCATTAAAGGCATTGCCTTGACGCGGTCGGGTAAGATCGCGCACCCCGCCTTCGCGCAAAGTGATGAAGCGAATGTGAGTTCGGGGTCTGAGGATGCTGCGGCTGGCGGCGATGATAAACCAAGCGAGGATGACAATGGCTGAAAAACCCTCCCGCGAAGTGGTTGAAGAGGCAGTGGAAACGGCTGAGGCACTGGCCGCATCTGCTGAAAATGCTGCGGTTGGTGCAACCGACAATGCTGAAGTAGCGCATGCCGCGGCGGAGCAGGCGCGTTTCATCTCAGACGGTTTGGTTGGTTATCTCGATGCGCTTAACTCGCCATCGGAGATCATTTACCTGCTTGGCATATTCGTGCTTGCGATCTTTGTCGGGTACTATGTTGTGTGGTCCGTGACACCGGCGCTTCATACGCCCTTGATGTCAGTGACAAATGCGATTTCTTCCGTTGTCGTCGTTGGTGCATTGATCGCGCTTGGTGCAGACCTGACAGATACTGCGGCTGGTTTCTGGCCCAAGGCGTTTGGCTTTTTCGGCGTCGCGCTGGCAAGTGTGAACATATTCGGTGGATTCATGGTGACCCAGCGAATGCTTGAAATGTATAAGAAAAAAGAACGGTAGGGGGCAGAGATGGCGACCAATCTTCCAGCGCTGCTTTATATCGCAGCTGGCGTACTTTTCATCCTGGCATTGCGGGGGCTTTCCTCCCCGGAGACGGCGCGTCAGGGCAATCGGTTCGGCATTATTGGCATGGTCATTGCCGTGCTGACGACTTTATTCGTGCTCGAGGATAAAGGCCTTGATACATGGGCGTTGATCCTCCTCGCGGTGGCCGCTGGTGCCGTGCCTGGGGCGCTGATTGCCAAACGGGTGTCAATGACGGCGATGCCGCAACTCGTGGCGGCGTTTCACAGTCTTGTTGGCCTTGCGGCAGTGTTTATCGCCTGGGCCGCGTTCCTTGCGCCATCCGCATTCGGTGTTGGTGAAGCAGGGCATATCCATACCGGCTCCGTGCTAGAGATGTCTCTTGGTGCTGCCATTGGCGCAATCACGTTTTCAGGGTCGATTATCGCCTTTCTCAAGCTTGACGGTCGGATGTCCGGCAAACCCATCATCTTGCCCGCGCGTCATGTGATCAATCTTACCCTCGGCGTTGCGATACTTCTGTTGATCGGGCTCTTGATGAGCGGCGAACAGGCAACTTGGATATTTGCGGCGCTTACAATTCTGGCTTTTGTGCTCGGCTTCTTGATCATCGTGCCCATTGGTGGGGCCGATATGCCGGTCGTTGTATCTATGCTGAATAGTTATTCCGGCTGGGCGGCCGCTGGTATCGGATTCACGCTGCAGAATATGGCGTTGATCATCACAGGCGCGCTCGTGGGGTCATCGGGTGCAATCCTGTCCTACATCATGTGCAAGGGCATGAACCGGTCCTTTATTTCTGTCATTTTGGGCGGCTTTGGCGGCGAAGATGCCGGGCCCGCTGGTGCTGGTGACGGTGCTGAAGAACGGCCGGTGAAACGCGGGTCAGCAGAAGACGCGGCTTTTGTGATGAAGAATGCGGGCAAGGTAATCATCGTGCCCGGCTATGGCATGGCCGTTGCCCAAGCGCAGCATGCGCTGAAAGAGATGGCGGATATGCTGAAAGCAGAAGGGGTGGAAGTAAAATATGCGATCCATCCCGTCGCGGGACGTATGCCGGGGCATATGAATGTCTTGCTTGCTGAGGCACAGGTGCCATACGACGAAGTCTTTGAGCTGGAAGATATCAATTCTGAGTTCAGAACGGCAGACGTGGCCTTCGTGATTGGGGCAAATGACGTCACCAATCCAGCAGCTAAAACTGATCCGCAGTCGCCGATTTACGGCATGCCGATTCTCGATGTTGAGAACGCTGGGACTGTCTTGTTCATCAAGCGGTCGATGGCGTCTGGGTATGCTGGCGTGCAGAACGAATTGTTTTTCCGTGATAACACCATGATGTTGTTCGGTGACGCGAAGAAAATGTGTGAGGAAATCGTCAAGTCCTTCCATTGATTGTGGTGTCGGGGCGCGGCTGCGGGGATGCAACGCGGTTGTTGACGAGCGTTCGCCAGAGGAGACCTTTTGTATGCTGAAATATTTCATGCTCGGCGCGGCAGCATTTGCATTAACTGCGTGTGGCAACAAAGACGTCGCCCAAGACGCGCCGGCGTTACCTGAAGATGGCGCGGTTGAAGCTGTTGACGTTGTAGAGAAACCGGCGGCTGAAAGTAATGATGGGGCGTCCGGGCGTCTGGCGGAGATTCTGGCCCGTTCTGATCGAGGCGATGACGCGGCGCGGGATCAATACCGCCATCCGGCAGAAACGCTGGCGTTCTTCGGGATAGAGCCTGGCATGACGGTGGCGGAAACTCTTCCCGGTGGCCGTGGTTGGTACACGAAGATTCTGGTGCCCTATCTTGGCGCTGAAGGAACGCTCATTGGCGTGAATTACTCTGTTGAACATTGGCGTAATTTCGGTGGTTTTGCGTCGCCGGAATTCCTTGAAGCGCAGAAAACATGGCCTGCAACATTTGCTGCTGGTTGGGAAGAGCGCGCTGGCGCGGCCGATGCCACTGTCACGGCGTTTCAATTCAGCGGACTTCCTGAAGATATGAAGGGCACGGCGGATGCGGTATTGTTTTTCCGCTCGCTCCATCATCTCAACCGGTTCCAGGACAAGGGTGATTTCATGACACCCGCGCTAAAGGATACCATGGATGTCTTGAAACCGGGCGGGATTGTCGCCGTCGTTCAGCACCGCGGTCCGGAAGAGAATTCGGATGCGTGGGCAGTTGGCGATAATGGCTATCTAAAAGAAAGTCTGGTCCGTCAGGTGTTTGCAAATGCCGGTTTTGAGTTCGTCTCGGAATCAGATGTCAACGCGAACCCTAAAGACCGTCCGACAGATGATGACGCTGTTTGGCGCCTGTTGCCCTCCCTTTCCACAAGCGGTGGTGAAGGGCAGGAGGAACTGCGCGCGCAGATGG
This sequence comes from Parvularculaceae bacterium, assembly GCA_004213235.1. Lineage (GTDB taxonomy): Bacteria > Pseudomonadota > Alphaproteobacteria > Caulobacterales > Parvularculaceae > MED-G105. The sequence continues at coordinate 550 of SHAI01000008.1, read as the reverse complement.
AAGCTATTGGTGAGTCTGATCGCATGACGCTGAAATTCCGTAAGCCTACGGAGTAGTTTGGACAGTTTCTCAAAAAAAGAGAGCGTCCCAATTGGGGCGCTTTTTTATTGTCTCGTATAAACCGTCATTTTCGGGAGATTGCCGACAGGACAGAAAGACGCTTTATTCTTAGCAAATACCGTTGGGTATCGGTTCCGGCAGCGGTCGGGTTTTCCATATGCGAGAAGCGTTTTTTCAATTATGGGCGAGATTATTGCATCCCATGGCTGCATTCCAACGGCCGCTTCGCAATCACGCATTACGCAGATCAATAGACCGGGAGGCTTTAAATGGTGGCAAGGGATGATCACGCTTACAATGGTGATCCAATGGGTTTTAGTGCGCTAGCTGAGGATTATGCCTTTGCTGCTTATCATCAGGCGCGTGGCTCATTTCTGTCTAAAGCCAAAGCAACACATGCGGCTATTGAGAGCCATATTCACCCTTGCTCGCCGCATCCGTCCGGGGCTGTATTTGGTGTGGATACTGCCTGGTATGGCCCGCGAGATGC
>SHAI01000079.1 GCA_004213235.1 Parvularculaceae bacterium | reverse complement strand
GCGTTGGTGCGCGACGCGACGCGTGCTTTTGGTGTGCCCTGTATTGAAATGGAAGGCTTTGAGGCCGACGATCTCATTGCTTCCTATGCGCGGGAGATAGAGCGCAAAGGCGGGGAATGCGTCATTATTTCGTCGGACAAAGACCTCATGCAGCTGGTTTCCGATCAGGTGACCATGTTTGATACGATGAAGAACAAACGGATCGGCCGCGAAGAAGTTATCGAGAAATTCGGTCTTGGTCCTGAGCATGTCATCGACATTCAGGCGCTTGCCGGCGACAGCGTCGATAATGTGCCAGGCGTGCCGGGTATCGGCATTAAGACAGCGGCGCAATTGATCGGGGAATATGGTGATGTTGAAACGCTGCTCGATCGGGCGGGCGAAATCAAACAGAAGAAACGCCGGGAAAACCTCATCGAATTCGCCGATGCGGCTCGAATATCCAAGCTGCTTGTAACGCTCAAGGATGATGTGCCCCTGCCGGAGCAGGTTGAGGACTTTGTCTTAAATGATATCGATACGGAAAGGCTGGGCGCGTTTTTCGATGAAATGCAGTTCACCACCATCAAACGCCGGGTGTTTGCGGATTTAAGCCCGGATAAGGTAGCGGGAAGTTCGGCGGGATCGACCGTGGCCGCACCGGCACCTGGCGAGGTGACCTATCAGACCATTTTTGATGAAGCCGCGTTGGAAGCGTTCGTGGCGCGCGCCTATGAACGCGGCGTCCTTTCGGTTGATACGGAAACGGACAGTTTGAATGCCATGGCTGCCCGCCTTGTCGGGGTTTCGCTTGCCATTGGGGCGGGCAATGCGTGTTATGTCCCCCTTGGGCATGGCGGCGGCGGGCTTGATCTGGAAAACGAAGACGAGGACGCCAGGCGGCAAATGCCCCTTGAAAAAGCGCTGAAGATCATGGCGCCAGTGCTGAAGGATCCGGCGGTCTTGAAAGTCGGGCAAAACCTCAAATACGATATAAATGTGCTGGCACGCTATGGCGTTGAAGTCACGCCAATCGACGACACCATGCTGATATCTTATGCCCTTGATTGCGGACGCGGCGGGCATGGTATGGATGAACTTTCCAGGCGGCACCTTGATCATGATACGATCAAATTCAGCGATATCGCGGGCACCGGAAAAAAGCAGAAGACGTTCGATGAAATTCCCATAAAGATTGCCGCCAAATATGCGGCGGAAGATGCGGACATAACCTTGCGTCTTCATCAATCATTGAAGCCGCGTTTGTCGGCTGAACAAAAAACCACTGTCTACGAAACATTGGAACGGCCATTGGTTGGCGTGATTGCGGGCATGGAGCGCGAGGGCGTTAAAATCGATACCGCTGTTCTGGCCCGGCTTTCTGCCGATTTTGCGCAACGCATGGCCGGCCATGAGGCTGCAGCTCATGAAGCGGCGGGGGAGGCTTTTAATATCGGCTCGCCGAAACAGATTTCTGAAATCCTGTTTGGCAAACTCGGCCTGCCGGGGGGCAAGAAAACCGCCAAAGGTGCATGGTCAACCAAGGCGGATGTATTGGAACAATTGGCCGCTGAAGGTCATGATTTGCCACGTGCCATTCTGGACTGGCGTAGTCTGGCAAAGTTGAAAAGTACCTATACAGACGCATTACCCCTTGCCGTCAATCGGGAGACGGGCCGTGTTCACACGTCTTATTCGCTGGCGGCGACGACAACAGGCCGGTTGGCGTCGAATGAGCCAAATCTCCAAAATATCCCGATACGGACAGAAGATGGACGTAAGATTCGTACCGCATTTGTGCCTGAAAAGGGCAATGTGCTGATATCGGCAGATTATAGCCAGATTGAGTTGCGGCTACTTGCGCATATTGCAGACCTCACCACGATGAAAGAGGCTTTCGCCAACGGGGTTGATATTCATGCATTGACGGCATCGGAAATGTTTGGTGTGCCGATCGAAGGCATGGACCCGATGATCCGCCGCCGCGCCAAGGCGATAAACTTCGGCATCATTTATGGTATTTCAGCCTTCGGGCTGGCGAATCAATTGGGCATTTCCCGCCGGGATGCGAAGGATTATATCGACGCTTACTTTGAGAAATTTCCCGGCATTCGTCGGTATATGGACGACACTGTGGCGACGGCACGTGCTGATGGCTTCGTGGAAACGATTTTTGGTCGGCGCACCTATGTCGGCGGTGTCAATGATAAAAACCCAGCCATGCGCGGCTATGCTGAGCGCCAGTCAATCAACGCGCCGATCCAGGGGGCAGCGGCCGATGTTATCCGTCGTGCCATGGTTCGGATCCCGCCAGCGTTAAAGAAAGCAAACCACGCAGCGCGCATGTTATTGCAGGTGCATGATGAATTGATTTTCGAATGCCCGGCGGGTGAGGCGGCGGATGTTTGTGCGCTGGTTGAAAAGATTATGGCGCAAGCCGCTGAGCCGGCGGTCAAAATTTCCGTACCGCTGGTCGTTGAGGCCGGGGTGGGGGCCAATTGGGATGAGGCGCACTAGATGATCAGCCTAGCGCTTGAGCAGGTCCGTCCTGACACGGATGGTGCGGGTGGCGATAAAAATCTCTACCATGAATGCGCCAAGGGCAAGGATCAGTGCGCCAAGGGCAAGGCAAAATAAAACGGCAATCGCGGTACCCGCATCAAAGGCAACAAGATCGGTCAGGAACAGGATCATCACCAGGAGCGCGGTAAGTAGCGCTGAGACTCCGCAGAAATTGATCGCCCATTGTGAATGGGCAATCCGGCGGTCCAGCGCAATCAGTTCTGCTGACGTGCAGAGGCTCTCGCTACTGTCTGGGTTAGCGATATATAGAGCTTCCAGGGCCCTTGCGCGATCGATGGCGCGGGCAAGTCGCTGGGTGACAACATTCAGAAAAGACCCGAGCGCGACCAGCAGGAAAACCGGTGCCAGGGCGAGTTGAATGACTTCGCCAACTGCGTGCGAGGTGCTGATAGGTTCCATGTCGTCCACTCCGAAACGGTCAGGGGGGGGCTTTGCCGCGCCCGATATTAGCCCCAAGGCCCTGCTTGCCGCGGTGGATTGTGAGTGCGCTGGGCACCGGCCATCGCCATTAGCTGGTCAATCCGGCTTTGGGTGGCCGGATGGGTTGAAAAAAGATTGTCCCGGCCTTTGCCAGACAATGGATTGATGATCATTAACTGGCCGGTTTCAGGGTGCATTTCTGCGGTATCGTTGGGAATTCGTGCCGCACCGTTGGAGATCTTTGCTAAGGCAGACGCCAGCCAGTCTGGTCTGCCGCAAATCTCTGCACCAATGCGATCGGCTTCATATTCACGCCCGCGACTGATCGCCATCTGTACCAGGCCCGCCGCCATCGGTGCCAGGATCATGATCGCGATGGCACCAATGATGCCGCCACCGTTTCTCTGGCCGCCGCCGAAAAACATGGCAAAATTCGCCAATGTTGTAATCGCCCCGGCAATCGTCGCCGTGACCGTCATGGTCAAGGTGTCGCGGTTTTTCACATGCGCCAGTTCATGGGCCATGACCCCGGCGACTTCTTCGTCGGTGAGCATGCGAAGCAGGCCCGTGGTCGCTGCAACGGCGGCATTTTCCGGATTGCGGCCCGTGGCGAAGGCGTTTGGCTGGGGGTTTTCCACCACATAAATCTTTGGCACGGGCATGCCGGCATTTATGGCAAGCGCTTTTGTCGATGCGGCATAGCGCCGGATCAGCCCGGAACTATGAGTCTCGTCGACCTCCTGCGCGTTGTACATGCGCAGAACGATTTTATCGGCGTTCCAATAGGCGAACAGGTTTGAGCCTGCAGCAAAGACGAGCGCCAGCACCATGCCGCCGGCCCCGCCGAGCATCAGCCCGATCACGCCGAAAAGGCTGGTTAAAATCGCTATCAAGGCGAAGGTGCGTAAATTGTTCATGCCGCTCCTCTTGGCAGATTTATGGTCAAACCGTCTGGAACGCTTATATGTGTTGGGTAAAGCAGAGGTTCAACATGGAAGATTCGCGACAACCCCCGCAAAAGGACTTACCCCCCGCTGCCCGGCGCGCCCTGGCGGAGGCGGCCGAACGCCGCGCCAAAGCTGAAGCAGACGCTCGCGCACGTGAAAAAGGCGGCCCGGCCGGCCCGGAACCCACGCGATACGGGGATTGGGAGCGCAATGGCCGCGCGGTTGACTTCAGTTAACCGCGACCTCGGCGCAAACGCCGCAGTTTTTGCTGCTGAAAGTTATCGAACACATCGCCGCTCCCTTGCATAATGGGATCCGCAATTTTGGAAAGTGCGCGGCGAACGATGCTGGCGCGCGCCCATAACCCGTTGTTACTGAAGGTAAAAAGGCGAACATAATGAGCGATCTTGAAACGTTCCGCAGTGAGACCCGCACTTGGTTGGAGGCCAACTGTCCAGAGGAAATGCGTGATGGCGGCGGCGGGGAGGACAAAATCTGCTGGGGCGGTCGCACCTGGAAATTTGAATCCGAGGCACAAAAGACCTGGTTGGACCGCATGGCGGCAAAAGGGTGGACCGTGCCCGCATGGCCGAAAGAATATGGCGGCGGCGGTTTGGCGAAAGAAGAAATCAAGGTCCTGAAGGAAGAGATGCGCCGCATTAATGCGCGCTCGCCATTGGAAAGCTTTGGCATCTGGATGCTTGGCCCGGCGCTTCTCAAATACGGGACCCATGAGCAAAAAGCGCATTTTCTTCCGCCGATTGCCCGCGGTGAGATCCGCTGGTGCCAGGGCTATTCGGAACCAAACGCGGGGTCCGACCTGGCGTCGCTGCAGTGTAAGTGTGAGGACACAGATGGCCAATGGGTCATCAACGGCCAGAAAATCTGGACCTCTTACGCGGATCAGTCTGACTGGATCTTTGTGCTGGTGCGCACCGACAATTCCGGCAAAAAGCATGATGGCATCTCGTTCATTCTCGTTGATATGGCGCAACAAGGCGTCACGACGAAGCCAATCAAGCTGATCTCCGGCAAGTCCCCGTTCTGTGAAACCTTCTTTGACGATGCAACAGCGCCAAAAGAATATGCGCCGGGCGTGTCGTCCATTGTCGGGACACAGGACCGTGGCTGGGACGTGGCGAAATATCTTCTGACCCATGAGCGCGAGATGATCGGCGGCGGTGGCGGCGGCCTTCTCGGCGGGCGCGGTCTTGGCGAAGTTGTGGCCAATCACATTGGTGTCGACGACAAGGGCCGTCTCAACGATCCAATCCTGCGTGGCAAGGTGGCCCAGGCGGAAATCGACGGCTGGGCATTCATGCTGACCCTTGAGCGGATCAAGGACGAGGCCAAGGCGGGCCAGGGCGCTGGTGCGAATTCATCCATGCTGAAATATTACGGGACGGAATTTAACAAGCGGCGTTATGAACTGTTCATGGACGCGGCCGGGTCCGATGGGCTGGAATGGGAAGGGGAACGTTCCAGCGAGGGCAAGCTTGCCCGCGGATGGTTGCGCACCAAGGCGAACTCCATCGAAGGGGGCACGTCGGAGGTGCAGCTCAACATTATTGCAAAGCGGATTCTCGAACTGCCGGGCGCGTGATTTCGTCCCCGGTAATGGGCATCTGTGAAACTCGTCTGAAGCATGAAGGAACGCGGTGGTAATGACCGAACTGTCCTATCTTATTGGCACTGTCGCCATTTATCTGGCGCTTATTGTGGCGCAAGCGGTGTTTGCCAATCTGCGGTATGACCTGAAAACACTCCTCGGGCCGCGGGACGATCTCACGCCGGAGGGGACGTTTCTCCTTCGGGCCCGCCGGGCGCAAGCAAACATGACTGAGGCCATGGTGCTGTTCATACCGCTTGTCTTGGTTGCGCATCTGGCCGACAAAACTTCAGCCTTGACCGCCATTGGTGCCGGCCTGTTTTTCTGGGCGCGCCTTGTCTACCCGGTGGTGTATATCGCTGGCGTGCCAGTCATTCGCTCCCTCGTTTGGGCGGCGGGGCTGGTGGGCACATTGATGATTTTCTGGGCTGTGGTGACCCCGCCGCCTGCCGTTTAATGCCTGGTCTGGTGTGCGCTGAACTGAAGCGCACATTGATCTAGCGTGTACAGATAATTTGGAGAATACGAGAATGCCCCTCGTCCTGAACGAAGAACAAGAAATGCTCCGGGAAGCTGCTCACGGTTTCCTCGCGGATAAAGCGCCGGTCGCTGCGCTGCGCAAACTCCGCGATGAGAACGACCCAGCGGGTTTTGACCGGGGCCTCTGGAGGGAAATGGCCGAAATGGGCTGGGCCGGAATCCTCGTCGATGAAGAACATGGCGGATCGGGGTTTGGTTTTGTCGGTGCGGGGGTGATCGCGGAAGAAATGGGGCGAAACTTAACAGCTTCACCATTTGTTTCGACATCGATCCTCGCAGCAACAGCGCTTCAGAAGTTTGCCAATGATGGTCAGAAACAAGAATACCTGTCCCAGATTTCGGCCGGCGAGCTGGTTGTTGCACTCGCCGTTGATGAGGGGAACAAGCACAATCCGGTGCAAACCGATATGAAGGCTGAAAAATCGGGAAACGGGTTCAAGCTGTCAGGCGATAAAACTTTTGTTGCCGATGGCCATATTGCCGACAAGGTGCTTGTCCCGGCGCGCACCGGTGGTTCAGCTGGCGAGAAAGAGGGCGTGACGATGTTCCTCGTTGATGCCAAGGCAAATGGTCTGTCTGCGGAGCGCACGTCCATGGTTGATAGCCGTAACGCGGCGCGGCTGACGTTTGATGAGGTCGATGCCACGGGCGAAGACGTCATTGGGGATGTCGATAATGGGTATCAGGCGCTTGAGGGTGTTCTTGCCGCCGGTCGTGCGGGCCTGTCCGCTGAAATGTCCGGTGCTGCCCAGGCCGCTTTTGGTATGACCATGGATTATCTCAAGGAGCGCAAACAGTTTGGCCTGGAAATCGGTCGGTTTCAGGCGCTACAGCATCGCGCCGCGCATCTCTATTCGGAGATTGAACTGGTGAAGTCGGTCGTACTCAAGGCGCTGCAGGATCTTGACGATGCGTTTGGTATGGCCGGCGTGACATGCAGTCTTGCAAAGGCGAAAGCCGGCGAAGTTGCAAAGCTGGCCGCCCTGGAAGCAGTTCAAATGCATGGTGGTATCGGCATGACTGACGAATATGATATCGGCTTTTACCTGAAGCGGATCCGCGTCGCTCAGGAAATGTTCGGCGATACTGCTTTTCATGCTGATCGTATCGCATTGATGCGCGGTTATTAAGGAGCACGCCCATGCCAGTGATCAAAGTAGATGATATCCCCAACTGGGTTGGGAAAGAGACCGGGGTCTCCGACTGGGTGAAGATCGACCAGGAGCGCATCAATGTCTTTGCTGATGTAACCGAAGATCACCAATTCATTCATGTCGATGAAGACGCCGCCAAGTTAACGCCATTTGGCGGTACCGTCGCCCACGGATTTCTAACGCTTTCCATGCTGTCAAAACTCGCAGGTGGTGCGGTTCTCGTCCTCGACGGGGTGAAGATGGGCGTTAATTACGGGTTCGAAAAAGTACGGCTCATGTCGCCCGTTCGCGCCGGGAAAAACATCCGCGGCGTTTTCGTTCTGGCTGAGGCAAACGAGCGCGGCCCTGGCCAGTGGCAGTTCAAATACAATGTAAAAGTTGAAATTGAAGGCGAGGAAAAGCCGGCGCTGGTCGCAGAATGGCTGACCATGCAATTCGTGTAGCGATCATGTTATCGTAAGGGAGTATCCGGTTTGTGGCGGAGCATATTGCGGAAATTTCCTGGCAGCGGGAGACGGCCGGTTTTGCATATGATGACTATAACCGGACCCATGAATGGCGGTTCGATAATGGCGCGGTTGTGAAGGCAGCCGCAGCGCCGGCCTTTCTGGGGGATCCTGCGTGCGTTGATCCGGAAGAAGCGTTTGTTGCCTCGATTGCATCTTGCCATATGCTGACATTTCTGGCGATCTGCGCCCGCAAGCGTATTATCGTGGATATGTATAAGGATCATGCAACCGGTGTCATGACGAAAAACGATGCTGGAAAGCTTTGGGTGTCCGGTGTCACGCTGCGCCCGCGGGTGACTTTTTCTGATGATGCCCCGCTAGCGGACGAACAACAAAAATTGCACCATATGGCGCATAAAGAATGTTTTATTGCAAACTCGGTAATGACCGAAATCATTACCCATCTTGATATCTAGGGAGAGTTGTTATGGCCATCAATTTTGACGGCAAGGTCGCTATTGTCACTGGTGCGGGAAATGGCCTCGGGCGGTGTCACGCTTTGGCGCTCGCCTCGCGCGGGGCAAAAGTGGTCGTAAATGACCTTGGCGGCGCGCGCGACGGCACCGGCGGCTCGCTCGGTCCGGCAGAGCAGGTTGCCAAAGAAATTAATGATGCTGGCGGTCAGGCAATTGTTGACGGCGCAAATGTCACCGATGAAGCTCAGGTCGAGGCCATGATCAAGGCTGCTCTCGACAAATGGGGGCGTGTGGATATTCTGATCAATAATGCCGGTATCCTCCGTGACAAGACGTTCCACAAAATGGATTTTGCCGATTACCGGATGGTGATTGACGTCCATCTTATCGGCACTGCGCTTTGCTCCCATAAGGTGTGGAATGTCATGCGCGAGCAGCAATATGGACGAATAGTCTGCACATCCTCGCCATCTGGTTTGCACGGCATTTTTGGCCAGACGAACTATGGTGCGGCAAAGGCTGGGATGATTGGTTTGATGAATGCGCTTCACCTGGAAGGGGCGAAGTTCAACATCCGGACAAACCTGCTTTCTCCCTCGGCGCGTACCCGAATGACGGAAGATCTCAATATGCCGCCTGCCGTGTTGGAAGCGTTAACCCCGGAAGCCATTACGGCGGCCTGTTTGTTCCTGGCAAGTGAGGATGCGCCGAGCCGTCAAATCATCTCTTGCGCTGGCGGTGGTTATGCGAGCGCGCATATCGTCGAAACAGATGGTATTTATCTGCCGCCTGACCAACAAACGCCGGAAGCGCTGGCGCAGAATTGGGACAGAATTTCCGACCGCTCGAATGTTCATTATTATGAAAACTCGAATGGCCCAATTGCCAATTTCATTGGCAAGGCGCAGGGAAACTAAGTCTGAGCTTTAGCGGCAGCCAGGTTTTCGTTTCTGTACTGTGAACTAATGCCTAAAAAGACATATGTGCGGTGGTTTGCAGATAGCGGTATTCTGGGGCGGCGCACGGATAAACCCGTCTATTATGGCGTCGTCATCATCGGTTCATTTCTGCAAGATGGTGGCGGTGGCAATGTGGGTAATTATAAACACGGCGCGGCGCACAGATGTGGCAAACTTGTGCGATATGGGCGTTCTGACATGCAGACCAACTTTACGCCGCTGAAAATGATATGATGGATTGAACACTGAACCCGTTACTGAAATCCGGCACTGAAAGGACACAGACATGAGAGAAGCCGTAATTGTTTCAACCGCGCGCACCCCGATTGGCAAGGCCTATCGCGGGGCGTTTAATAACACCACGGCACCGACCCTTGGTGGCCATGCCGTTAAACATGCAGCAGAACGTGCCAAAGTTGATCTTGAAGAGATTGAGGATGTGGTTATTGGCGCTGCCCTTCAGCAGGGTACGGCATTTCAAAATGTTGCGCGGCAATCGGCGCTACGGGCCGGTTTTCCGATTGGCGTTTCCGGCATGTCGGTTGATCGTCAGTGTGCTTCGGGAATGATGGCGATTGCGATTGCCGCGAAACAGGTCATCGCCGATGGTCAGGATGTGGTCATTGGGGGCGGGCTTGATTCGATCTCCACGAACCAGACCAGTGCGATGTTTGTCACCCCTGATCCCTGGTTGATGAAAAATATGCCAGCGACATATATGCAGATGATCGAAACGGCAGAAATTGTCAGTGATCGGTATGGTGTTTCCCGCGAGCAGCAGGATGAATATGCGTTGAGGTCGCAGCAGCGCAC
>SHAI01000078.1 GCA_004213235.1 Parvularculaceae bacterium | reverse complement strand
ATAATCATCATCGCGACCGACGCGCCATTGAACCCCGCCCCCTTATAAGTCGCCTCAATGTTAGCAGCTTCACCTGCTTTCAGGCGCCCGCGAACATCAACAAGCGAGCGCGCTATCGCTCCGAATTCGTCTTTACGCAAAGTACCAGCAACCTGAAAATCGAAGTTTTTGTTACCGATCTCTTCCAGATTATCGGACAGTCCGCCAAGCACCCGAATAAATGCTGACGCCGAATTCCAAGCAATCGACATCGTCACCACAAGGCAGGCGGATACGCCGAGGACGGTTAGAATCAGCCCTCTAAATGCACTGCCTATGCGCGCATCGGCATGTTGCACCAGTAAATCACCAAGTGCGGTTTCAACCTCGGTCAATCCATCAATTCGTGACGTGGACGCCGCCCACCAGTCAGCACCGAGACCAAGCTGCAATTCTGCATTAGGGCCAGCCGCATCGGCCGTAGCACGAAACTTGACCACTTCACGCGCGCCCGACCCACGCAGCAGGCTGTCTGCTTCACGCGAGAGCCGTTCAGGCATAGACTGTAAAACTGGCGACAAAGCTTCGATTTGCGCTCCGCGGAACTGTAGGAAATTTCGATAAATAGGTGCCGGGAACACGCCGGCCGCATAACCTGTCGCCCCCATGGCACGCTCCAGGCCCGCCATCTCTTTTGCCCGCAATAATCCAATAAATGCCGATGGCGTTTCTCCAAAACCACCCTCGACAAGGAGCGACATTTTTCCGCCGATAAGCGCCAACTGCGCATTGACAATGTTGATGTATGAGCCGGTGGACTTGGAAACCTCAATTCGAAGATTGTCTACGTCAGAGCGGATTGATGTGATAGTAGCCAAATTCTGCCTTGAGATTCCAACAGCCGCGCTTTTGTCATTTTCGAAAGCACTATTGAATGCAACGATCGCCTGATCGGTCACATTTCGTTGCGAATAAAGCTCGCTGCGGAATTTGACGCCCTTTGAACCTAAAAAGCCGGCAGACAGGCCGCGCTCGCGCTGTAGATTTCCGATCAACTCGCTAGAAATTTTCGTTTTCTGCACAGACGTTTTTGCAGACTTCGCATTTTGAAAGTCTGCCAATGCCCCCCCAACGATCGACCCTGCGTAAATCAGTACGAAAAATAGTGGAATCCCGGCAATTAAAGCTAGGCGATATTTGACACTCATGGTTCATTCCCCTCGATAGACGGGGTAGGTAAACCACTTTATTCTAAATTAGATGTGACTAACGCGGCAAAATTTTTAATTTATCTTTGCCACACGATTAATTTCGCCGCGTCACCGACTAGCCCTTCGGATTAGTATGAGCGTGTAGACGTAAGATAGAAATAGTATTCTGTTAACGGAGGTTACGCCAATACATCCGTATAGAGCTCTTCTGGTGCCGGCTCGGGGCTCTCCAACGAAAAGTCAGCTGCCTCTTTAACGATCGCTTTAATTTCCTTATCAAGATCTTTCAACGCATCTTCAGTCGCGAAGCCGCCATCCATGATACGAATTTTGCACCGCTCAATCGGATCATTTGCGCCCCTTTGCTCATCAACTTCCTCACGGGTGCGGTATTTTGCCGGATCAGACATTGAATGTCCGCGGTACCGATAGGTTTTCATCTCTAACACAAAAGGCCCATCGCCTCTGCGGGCATGATCTATTGCCTCCCGCGCGCCCTCGCGCACGGCAACGACATCCATGCCGTCGACTTCCATGCCTGGAATGCCGAAACTGGCCCCACGCAGATAAAGGTGTGTTTCAGAGTGGGCACGCTTCACGCTTGTGCCCATAGCGTATTGATTGTTCTCGATAATAAAGACCACCGGCAAAGACCAGAGTTTCGCCATGTTCATGGCTTCGAAAACCTGTCCCTGATTGGAGGCACCGTCGCCAAAATATGTCAGGCTGACATTCCCATTTTCGCGATATTTATTCGCGAAGGCGAGACCGGCACCGAGGGGAACCTGAGCACCAACAATGCCATGCCCACCATAGAACTTCGCCTCATTCGAGAACATGTGCATGGAGCCGCCCTTGCCCTTGGAATAGCCGCCTTCACGGCCCGTCAACTCCGCCATGACGCCTTTGGGATCCATGCCACAAGCAAGCATGTGGCCGTGATCTCGATAACCAGTGATTGTTTGATCGCCTTCGCGTTTCACGGCTTCAACGCCAACAACAACCGCTTCTTGCCCAATGTAAAGATGGCAGAAGCCGCCAATATGCCCCATCCCGTAGAGTTGCCCGGCGCGTTCCTCAAATCGACGGATCAGAAGCATATCGCGATAATATTGCAGAAGCTCCTCACCTGTCGCGGTGAGATTTGAGGCGGCGGACGGATTTTCTGCCACGGGCATACTCCAGGGTAAGTTGAATTTGTCGATCGTATATCGAATGGTTTTAGAGGCGGATGAAGCCCGCCACAAGATGTGGTTTAGCCAATCAGCGAGACTTTGGCGTCGGTGCGACATTTTCACTTTGCCGACCGCGCTGATTCCTGTTTTCCAGAAGCGGCGATGGCGGCTTCATATTGATCTATCGGAATGACAATTTCTCCAGGAGCGGCAAACCCCAAAACTGCGCGAACCCGCTCATCGAGTAATTCTGCATCGAGATGACTGGAATGCAGCATGTCAGCGCGGCGCGCCAATGCGTCCAGGCGGGACTGCAGCGCATCAGTCTCAACACGCAATGCAACGACTTGGCGTTGTTTTTCCTGAAGCGTTCGAAAACTCGACGGACCGTAAAAAGCTGCAAACAGCTCCAAGGCTATCCAGCACGCGACGGCAGCCGGCAACAGAAAATCCAAGATCGCTTTCAGTGAAATCCGCACATGGCACCCCTGGCAGGAAGCCGACACATTTCAGCAATCAAAGTAAACAGGTCGTTAAGCAAGCGCTCGTTCAGGCATTAATTTTGCCGAAAAAGCCGCTAGGCCCCGCATATTCACCAAATTCGCCAAGCTCGCTTTCGATGCGGAGCAGCTGATTATATTTTGCAGTCCGGTCCGCCCGCGCCAGGGAGCCAGTTTTGATCTGGCCACAATTGGTGGCAACGGCAAGGTCCGCAATTGTCGAATCTTCCGTCTCACCTGACCGGTGCGACATCACCGCTTTATAACCAGCACGGTGAGCGCGCTCTACCGCGCCTAATGTTTCTGTCAAAGTGCCGATCTGGTTGACCTTCACAAGGATCGCGTTGGCGCACGCCTCATCAATCCCACGCTGCAATCTGGTTTCGTTGGTAACAAACAGATCGTCGCCAACCAGCTGACAGCGATCGCCAATTGCCACCGTTAGCGCATTCCATCCCGCCCAGTCATCTTCCGCCATGGCATCTTCAATTGAGATAATCGGGTACTTCGACACCAGATTCTTCAAGTAATCGACCATATCGCCGGTATCGAGCACCTTCCCCTCACCGGCAAGGTGATACCGATCATCGCGGTAGAATTCGCTCGCCGCAGCATCAAGGGCAATCATCACATCTTCGTCCGGCGCATAACCCGCGCCTTCGATCGCTTTCATGATGTAATCGAGCGCTTCTGTCGTGGAAGACAAGTTTGGCGCAAATCCACCCTCATCCCCGACATTGGTGTTATGCCCGGCATCTTTCAGGCCTTTTTTCAGGGTATGGAAAATCTCAGCCCCCCAACGCAGCGCCTCGCTGAAACTTTCAGCACCCGTTGGCATGATCATAAATTCCTGAATATCGATGGGGTTATCCGCATGCGCACCACCGTTGACGATATTCATCATTGGGGTTGGGAGAATACGGGCCGAAACACCGCCGACATATCGATACAGCGGCAGGCCAGAGGTTTCCGCGGCGGCCTTTGCAACTGCCATCGACACGCCAAGAATGGCATTGGCCCCGAGACGGCTTTTATTTTCCGTGCCGTCCAGCTCAATTAGAACTTCGTCAATCTCGCGCTGCTCCTCCGCGTCGAAGCCGGACAGAGCATCAAAAATTTCCGAATTCACAGCCTCCACGGCACGCAGCACGCCCTTGCCGCCATACCGCTCACCCCCATCGCGCAATTCGTGCGCTTCATGCGCACCGGTGGATGCACCAGAGGGAACCGCCGCCCGCCCCACCGAACCATCACTCAGCAAAACGTCGACTTCAACCGTTGGATTGCCTCGGCTATCGAGGATTTCCCGGCCAATTATGTCTGTAATGGCGGTCATAACAAATGCGCTCCCATCTAGAATGGCGTTGAATGTGTTGAGGGATTAGACGAACACGCGCCATACGAAAAGACCCCTTCAGCCCATCGCTGGCGATTTATTTGGGCACCGGCACTGACTAGCAATCGGGCGCGCGGCCAAAAACAGCCAGGGCAAATGCGTAATATTCCGCGTACTCCTCCAGACGTTTGAAGCGCGCAGCAGCACCGCCATGGCCGGCGTCCATATCCATGCGGAGGAAAAAAGGCCCACCCGTCGCCTCGGCACGCAGCCGCGCAACCCATTTTGCCGGTTCCCAATAGGTAACACGGTAATCCGCTATGCCACCTGTCGCCAGGATCGGCGGATAGGCCAGATCGCCGCGAATATTGTCATAAGGCGAGTATGATTTGATGTCCTCATAAGCCGCTTGATCAACAACCGGATTGCCCCATTCGACCCATTCTGGTGGAGTCAGTGGCAGCTCACTGTCAGAAATTGTGTTCAGTACGTCCACGAAGGGTACAGCTCCAATGACTCCGCCAAATAAATCTGGCCGCCGGTTTACGCTCGCCCCTACAAGTAGACCGCCAGCAGACCCCCCAAATATGACGGTTTGTCCCGGCGTGGTCATCCCGCGGTTTTGAAGCGCCTCCGCCACGGACGTGAAATCGTCGAAGGTTTTGGTCTTTTTACTGAGCTTGCCGTCCAAATACCATTGCCGCCCTTTGTCGGCGCCGCCGCGTATATGGGCAATGGCATACAAAACACCGCGATCAACAAGCGATAAAACTTTGGAATTGAAAGAAGCAGGTATGGAGATCCCATAAGAACCATAGCCATAAAGGAATAATGGCGCAGGGACATCGCTCGGCGTATCGGCCCGCCTTAGTAAAGTGACTGGAATATCCGCGCCATCGCTCGCCTGAATACTCAAGCGTTCAACAATATAATTCGACGGATCATGACCAGAGGGAATATCAAGGCGTTTGATCAGT
Organism: Parvularculaceae bacterium; assembly: GCA_004213235.1. Taxonomy (GTDB): domain Bacteria; phylum Pseudomonadota; class Alphaproteobacteria; order Caulobacterales; family Parvularculaceae; genus MED-G105. Next base: position 4,863 of record SHAI01000078.1, on the reverse strand, counting down.
TGACGCGCGCCCGTGGTCACTTCGTAATCATAAATTTCCGGCGGTGTGGTCGGCGATTCATAAGTGAAACGCACGATGTTTGTGTCAAATTCAAATCCAGCCCATAACCCTAAAGAGAACGCGGCCTCGTTCAGAACGATGTCTTGCTCACGCCCGTCCTGCCAATTGCGAATGATGATCCGTGGCAACGCATTGACGCTTTCCAAGCGCACGCTGAAGTTCCGATAAGGAATAAACGTGCGGATGAATATACCCTCGCGCGCCGGCAGCCAATCTACCCAATTTTCTGGCGACGGGTCTGAGATTGGCGCTTTGACAATTTTAAAATCAACAGCACCGTCAGCATTGGTATGGATATAAAAATGATCATCATGATGCTCAACGGAGTAGATCAGATCCTCTTCCCGTGAACGCACAAGACGCGGCGCGCGATCTACACCATGCTCAAGAACCCGTACTTCCGAAGATGTCCCGTTCGACGATGAGATAAACAAAAAAGCGCGACTTTGACTCTCACCAATTCCCAGAAAATAGGCGTCATCAGGCTCTTCATAAATTTCCAAATCGCTAGCTTGATCATCACCAAGAACGTGCAGCATGACGCGTTTGGGTCGTTGGTTTTCATCCCGCTCCACATAATAGTAAGCTTTAGCGTCTGCTCGCCAGACCACCGATCCATCAGTATTCGCAACTGTTTCTGAAAATTCATCTCCGGATGATACGTGTCGCACACGAATATCAAAATATTCCGACCCGACTTTATCCACGCCATAGGCGATGTACGCGTGGTCGGGACTGTGAACTACGTCTTCGATGTCAAAAAAATCTTCACCCGCACCCTCTTTGTCACCGTCGAACAGTATTTCATCCGGGCCGCCGCCTAGCTTGTGACGAACAAATATCGGGTACTCACCGCCCTCACGGTAGCGGGTAAAATAGGCATAGGGACCATCGACCGATGGCGGCGAAGAATCATCCTCTTTGATCCGCCCACGCATTTCCTTGAACAGAGTTTCGCGCAGTGCCTTTAAGCCCTCGACTGCATTTTCGTAGTAAACATTTTCAGCAGCGATGTACGATCTGATATCGTCGGGCAGGGTCCCCGGATCTTTTAAAACCTCTTGCCAGTTCTCAGCGCGGAGCCAGTGATAAGGGTCCTGGCGGGTTTGATTGAATTGCCGATTTGTATGCGACACCCGGCGCGCAACAGGCGGCGATGGCAAGCTTCGAAACGCACGATTTTTTGTCATTTGAATTCAGCCTGAACAGCTGAAGAGCTGCCCTCCAGGCAGCTCCGCAGTAAGCGAGGTTTATCGTGCGATCGTACGAAGATTGCGAATACGGTCAACAGCTAAGGCGTTATTGCCGACACCAGATTTTTTGCTCCATCGGCGAGCCTCCATAGCGGAAAAACCTATTTCGGTTTTGTTGGTTCTTCCAGATCACCACCTATTTTTGGCGGGCTTGGGCGCGTTTCTGGCCGGCCTGGCGGTGATTTAGGCTTTCGCTGATTTGGACGATCACCTTTCGGCCGGTCTCCCCTAGGGCGGTCACCTCTGGGCCGGTCACCCCTTGGCCGGTCGCCTCTGGGCCGGTCACCTCTGGGCCGGTCCCCCCTTGGACGGTCACCTCTGGGCCGGTCCCCCCTTGGACGGTCACCTCTGGGCCGGTCGCCCCTAGGGCGGTCACCTCTGGGCCGGTCCCCCCTTGGACGGTCGCCCCTTGGACGGTCTCCGCGCGGAGGGCGATTATCATCGATTGCGTCTCGTCGATTGCGACGGCGCTCGCGCCGCTTCATCCGACGCTCACGCTGCAGCCGCCGCTCACGCTCCAGCCGACGCTCTGCCTCCAACCGACGCTCCCGTTCGGACCTCAGTTCTCGTTTCAAGCCACGTCGACGCTCAAGACGACGCTGATCAGCCCGACCCTGGCGATACGCCCTGTCCTGGAGATAGGGATCATTCCTTATGACACCGCGCGGCCCTGCATATGGGCGACGATGCCCAAATCGATTGTGCACATCAACTGAGAAAAAATAGCCAGCGGTTGGGTACCAAACGCCCCAACGACCGTACCAAGGGTCTACCAGAGCGGTATTGTAGCTGGCGTAGCGATAGCTGTCATAGGCTCGGGAAAAACATTGATTGATTTCCACCTCGCAATCGTCCTGACACAAACGATAGTCTGATTCATCAGGATAACGATCACATGATCGATAGCACGCCTCAGCGCTATTGTCGCAACCTAAAAAGCTCGTCTGATAACCATAGGTTTCACATCCCGCAAGGAGAACCACCCCCAAAGCACCCGCCAACCATAAACGCAATTTAAACATAGCTACCCTCTACATTCCGCCGTCCAGAAAACCCTAAAACACCCCAAAGCGCAATATCATCGCTCCTTGCGGCGAAGTAGCCATAACAGAAAGACGGCGTGGCAAATGCCCCGCGCCCCACCTGCAAGGAGCAACCAATAAAGTAGTCTTTAAATGGTGATTATGGCAATCGCGGGGCACGCAGCTACCAAATGAGCGCTCGCGGGTGCGCGTCAATATCAACATGCGGCGAACCGGCAAACGAAAAGCACCTGCCGTTCATCGCGCCCGAACGCGAGATACTGACCGGATTTGAAGCCGGGCGCATACGCGAAGCACGAAGGGGCCGCGGTCAAAAAAACCTCGCCCTGCCGAAGCCAACCTAGATGAAAAACGGGCAAAGCCGCGACGGGTTAATCGTCGCGCGGCTCCAGAACCTGCCGGCCACGGTATTTGCCAGTTTTGAGGTCAATATGGTGCGGGCGCCGCAATTCGCCCGAATCACTATCCTCAATATAGGCATCAGGCCCGGTGCGATCATGGGCGCGCCGCATACCGCGCTTGGATGGTGTGACTTTCCGCTTTGGAACGGCCATTTCCGTTATTCCTGTATTGGAGGGCGCAATCCCGCGACATAAGCGATCTGCCGACCTACTCCACCTAATCTGAGCGGCGGTTGATAACAGCAGTGCGGTAATGACGCAAGACCCTTTGCCGCGACGCAAAGAGCGTGCTGTCGCATTGAAATTTAAGCGATTTCAACCAGGTAAAAATCGTTCCCGATCAACCGGGCCAATGGAAGCCTAAAATTCCAGACTTAAACCGATCTCACCGCCGTGCTGGCCGGTGGTTGGATTGGTGGTGAGGCCAAGATACCGATAAGCTGCCTCAATCGCAAAGCCCTCCCCAAGATACAGCGACGCCCCGGCACGGCCGGAATAGGCGACTTGTATCGAATGGTCCTTTGCATCGAGCAATAACACATCCCTTTTTCCCAAAACCTGCGCCATGCTATCCAGATATGCCGGGCCGGCGGCGAGCGAGATAAATGGCGAAAGCGAAGAAGTAAGCGCGTATTCTGCACGCCCACCGAAAAGAGCGGCAAAGGTCCACCGCCGAAACTCTGCGAGAAGCAAATAATCTGAATTAAAGACATCAGTCTGGCTGCGCTCAACATAAAGTTCGCCTTCCAGACTCAGACGAAATCGACCACGCGTTATAACCGGGATTGACCCGCCAATTGTGCCATAGGGCGTTTCAATATCTGAAAACCGGTCGCGGTTAGAGAAGGCAACGCCGGCGCGTGTGAATGTTTTGAACCCGTAATTCCGGTAGACCGAACCTTGGTGTCTGGTCTCCAGAATTTCTTCGCGATACTGCGCCTCGGCACTATCAAATAGACAAAGTGTGAGCGTGAGAACGATACCGGTGAGAATAGATTTCAACATGGGAGAAAGCTTTCGTTAACCACAAAAGCAATCATACGAGCCCGGAAGTGCATGAATGGTTAATGCAACGTCACTGCGTGACCGCAGCATGCCACCGCGCATATGCACCGCGCCCAAGAACAGCCGCCTGAACCTGTGCGCTTACACCATTTACCGCATCAACGCCTTGTGTATTCGGATGAACAGGGCGTCTTAAAGGCCTCTTGCCCTTGGGGGCCGCGATCAACTCAGCAATGGCCCGGGGGACGTCCATCGGGTCTGTGTCGCTGCTGCCGGAGAAAAATCCCCGAGCCATCTCCAAATGCGCACCATAGGCAGCCTTTCGCTCCTCATCGGCATCTTCCATCAATGCCGCTAAATAACGAACGCCATTATCCCAGATCTTGGTGGGATACCCGCCCGGCTGCACGATTGAAACATCAACGCCCATTGGGGCCAGTTCGTACGCCATGGTTTCAAACATCGCCTCAAGCGCGAATTTAGTGGCGCTATAGGCGCCGATGTTCGGAATAACAAATCGCCCAAGCTGTGAGGAGACTTGAACCAACAGCCCCGCACCGCGCGCGCGCATTGCTGGCAGAACAGCCCGCGCCATGCGATGATACCCAAACAGGTTTACATCAAATTGTTTGTATGCTGACTCTTCATCGAAATCATGCATTTCAATTGGCCCGGCAACCCCAATCCCTGCATTATTGACGAGGACATCAAGCGCCCCGTTTGCAATGTCCTGAGCGGCACTGACACCGGAGGAAATTTCCGCCGGTTTGGTGACATCGATTTCAACAACTTGCAGCTTTAGTTTTTCAGCCGATGCGATATCGCGAAGCTCCTGCGCTTCCGGTCGTTTCCCATTATTGAGATTACGCATGGATGCAATCACATTTGCCCCGGCACGTGCCAGATGCAACGCGGTTAAACGACCAAAGCCAGAACTTGAGCCGGTAATCAGAACAGACGCACCGGATAAATCCGTCTTGCCAGGCGTCTCCTGGGAGAGTGCCCGCACCGGGGCTGTTCCCGCCGCAGCGAGGACGGCAGCGCCGCCAAGAATGGCCCGGCGGCTCTGGTTGAAGTCGGTGTCAGCCATGGGTCTGTTCC
>SHAI01000077.1 GCA_004213235.1 Parvularculaceae bacterium | reverse complement strand
TTGCCCGCCCGGGCATTCACGCCGCCCCCGAAGGTGGATTCCAGCGTCGTTATCTTCGACCCTGCAAAACTGAATATTGCCTTACACCAACTTGAGTCCGTGACCCAAGCAGCATTTTCACAGCGGCGAAAAATGCTACGCAGCTCCCTGAAATCAGTTTTTGGACCCAAAACTGAATCCATTCTGGAACAAAACAATATCGCGCCAACGGCGCGCGCAGAAGAGATTTCCGTAAACGGATTTATAGAGATCGCTCAGGCCGTTAGCGGCGAATAGTCGCCACGCTCAAAAGCTTCGGCAAGCTTGAATTTCTGGATCTTTCCAGAACCAGTCAGCGGCCATTCCTCTACCCATATCCAATATAGCGGTGTTTTCTGCGGCGACAATCGCTCACGTATAAATACTTTTAATTCGTTTGCAGAAGGACATTCTCCCGACACGGACCGCATAAAACAGGCAACCTGTTCGCCAAATTTTTCATCCGGCACCCCGACAACGGCAACTTCTGCAATATCTTGATGCTCTAGAAGCGCGTTTTCAATTTCGACAGGAAAGAGGTTCTCCCCGCCACGAATGATCATCTCCTTAACGCGCCCGGTAATCCGCACATATCCGCGTGCGTCCATTGTTCCCAAATCACCCGTATGAAGCCAGCCCTTCTCGTCAATGGTTGCGGCCGTCGCTTCGGGATTGTCATTATACCCCAGCATGACGTTGTACCCGCGCGAGCATATTTCCCCCTGCTCGCCGACTGCACAAATCTCGTTGGATCCTGGCTTGAAAATTGCCACTTCCATTTCCGGCAGTGGTTGGCCGATGGTCTCGGTCAAATCGACGAGATCGTCTTCAAACCAGGCTTGTGTGATAACGGGCGACGTCTCTGTTTGACCATACACAATCTGTATGGGCGCGCCGATCAAACGCTTGGCCCGGCGGCACAGTTCAGGTGCAACCATGGCACCTCCGGACATAATACGTTGTAATGAGGAAACGTCTGTGCCGGAATTTTCCACTTCATCAAGGACCGCCACCAACATCGTTGGTACACCAAGCATAAAACGCGCACGCTCTCGTGAAATAACATCAACGATCAATTTCGGGTCAAACATTGGCGCAAGCAACATGGTCGCGCCGACCGATAACCCGCCAAGCACAAGAATGGCGCAGCCCGTGGTGTGAAACAGGGGCATATTGTGGATGAATTCTTCACCGGCTTTGACGCCAGCACGCTCCATCGCGGCATGTCCATTGCCAACGAGGCCTTTGTGATGCAGCAAAGCTCCCTTTGGGAAACCTGTCGTCCCGGACGTATACTGAATTTGTACCGGATCATCCGGTTTTGGCGCACGCAATTGGCCATTTTCTGCCCCATCAAAAAGAGCATCATGGTCAGTTAACAAAATCCGATGCTTGATCGCCGGCACACTGTCGCACACCTCATCTGCGATCTTTTTCATCGGATTGCCGCGGAAATCTTCCACGTAATAAATCGCTTCGGATTTGGACTGCTCCAAAACATACTTAAGTTCGCGCGGTTGGTAGGACGGATTGACAGTCACCAGGACGACGCCCGCAAGGCCGCAAGCAAGTTCCAACAATATCCATTCAGGAACATTGTTGGCGTAAACCGCAATTCTCGCCCCTTCGTCATGTCGAAAGGCGAGTGCGCGCGCAAGGCGCTCCGCATCGTGTAATAGGTCTGCATACGTCCAGGTACGGGTAATGGTACCGGAATAATCCAGTGCCTTTAGCGCTGGCGCGCCGCCACGAAGCTTTGTCTGCTCCCGTAGCATATCGCCGATTGTCATCGCCTTGAAATTACCGTCCGATTGTGCCGGAAAATAGGATTCGGCCAGATTCACCTGATACATTTTGCTCTATTCTCCCTAACTGCCCGCTTCATGCTAAGCCGCGCGATTGACGCTATTGAACCATATCAACCGTTTTCAGGTTTGATAATCTGGGTTTGGGTAACAATAGCGACCAATTTGCCATCCGCTCGTGTAATACGGGTTTCCCAAACCTGGAGCGTGCGCCCCAGCTTAATTGGCGTCGCAATACCAGTTACCGCCTCGCCCACGGGTGCCGGGCGAAGAAAATTGGTTTTGCTTTCGACGGTAGAGGTCATGCACCCTTCAGGCATATTCAAAAATGCACCAACACCCCCAAGATTATCCGCAAACGCCATAATTGCACCGCCATGGAGCGTGGAAGGGATTGTTGTCTTGTCCATCGTCACATCTAGCTGCGCTTCAATTCTATCTTTGCGCGCAGCAATCATGCGAATGCCCAGGGTCTTGGCAAAGGGCGCATTATTTTCATTCAACGCCGCAGCAAGCTCATTTTCGGTCAGATTATTCCACATTGATCAATACCGCCACCAGAACTGCCGTTTCATCTCCATGATTGACCCAAGCGTGGTTTGTCGCCTGTTGGATAATGACATCGCCAGCGTTCAGGTTTTTCGCTTCCCCATTATCGAGCAAGAGATCCACCGCACCCTTGATAACAATGATGACGTCGAGCGTGTCGGTTTTGTGCATCATGGGGTGACGCGCAGTATCCACGCGGGCAGTGCTTGCGCCGCACGCAGCAAAGGCAAAAGCCGCCGCGTTTTCGCGTTCTTCGTCCGACTGCGTTGCATCTTCGCCCGGCACGGTAAACCATCTCACTTTTACATGGTTCGGTTTTGGCTCCAGGCGTACGTCTTCATCTGCAAGCAGATCATGGGCACCCATGAGCGACTTTCCCGTGAGCGCCGCCGTCCAGATTTCGGCAAGCCCCCCATCCTCCACCGCAAGCACTTTTGCAGCTTCCCCATCAATGCAGACACCGGACCGGCCGGCCTCATTGTTTTCGGTGATAATCCGGCGTAGCGCACCCCAGTCCATAATTGGTTACCCTCCAGCAAACTGGCTCAATAGCTCGTCAAGGCGATCGACTTGGGCGACATCAAGTCTGCCCATGGGCGATCCACATGGGCTCGGCGTCGTGGGCACCTCACGGCTTGTCGACAACTTAACAGGCTAAAAGCTGCACCGAAACCGGCACTTGCACGCCGATGCGATGAGAAACAGCAAATCCAGCAACGCACACACGGCAGGTGCAAGAAGAGCATTCACTCGATGGATAACGCCTCACGATCGGCTTCTGCCGGCGTTAACGTACGCATTGTCAATGCATGGACGGGCCCGCTCAATTCTTCGCGCAATACATCATTGACCATGCGTTGCCTCGCAACCCGATTCAGTCCCTCAAAACATGTGGCAATGACATGAACCCGGAAATGCGATTCTCCACCCTCCGGGGCACCCGCGTGTCCTTTATGCAGAAATGATTCATCATTGATCGAGATAAAATCTGGCGACAGCGCCGCACTCAATTTGTCGTGAATTTTCTGCGCGACGCCCATGGCAGTTTCTCTCTCAATGAACAGCGACAATAAAACCCGCCATATCGTGGCGGTCTATCGCTCCTGTCAATATTGTTTCAACGCCCATACATCACCATAATAACGGCATGGAAGATTCCGATTACAAACCGCGCCTCGGCTTTGACATCCGCGTGAAACCACCAAAACGGGGGCGCGCAAAGACGCCGTCATGGGCGAAGGCGGAAACCCGGAAATGCGAGATCGAAGGGTGTAATGAAAAAGCGGTGATTTCTGCCGCGAAAAGCCCGCGGGACCCTCAAGATCGCATCTGGCTTTGCAGCGTGCATGCAGCTGAGCACAATAAAAGCTGGAACTATTTCGACGGCATGAGCTCCGCGGAGGCGGAAAAGGCGCGCCTGGCTTCCCAGCATGGCGATCGCCCGACATGGACAATGGGAAAAAACGAACGCGCGCGCGCGGCATCGAATGCGAAAGGTCCCGGCGATCTGGACGATACCTATGGTTTGTTCAAGGATGCGCCGCGCCCTGCCACCGCACCGCAGGGCCATTATCGCGATGGCCGGAAGTTACCGCGACTACAGGTAAAGGCATTTGAAACGCTGGACCTGAAGGTCACTGCCTCATCGAGCGAAATCAAAAAGCGCTACGCTGAACTGGTGCGGCGATATCACCCAGATGCGAATGGCGGCGACCGCAGCGCTGAAACTCAACTTCAAGACGTCGTGAAAGCCCACCATATCCTCAAAAAAGCAGGGCTTTGCTGAAGTCAAACGCGTTTTGAGTGATGTAAAGAAACGGCAAAAAAAGCCGTGTCCTCACTTTGCCCTCACCCCTTGCGCGCTCGGCAGAGTGTGTCTGCCTCTTGCACCAGGCGCAGGTTTTCAGCATTGTCGCAAAAATTTTTTTGCTTAGCCGAACAGGCCATTCGATGACTTCAATAGACGACAAGTTTCTAGACGCCCCGAGCGAAACCGCGAATGCACGCACGCTCTTTAATGTCGACTTCGACATGGATGTACCGGTTTTCTCACAGGCAAACGATTACGTGCCATCGCGGGACGATACCTACCAATTTGACCCGCAAACTACGCGCGCAATCCTCGCCGGCTTTGCGCACAACCGTCGGGTCATGGTGCAGGGGTATCATGGGACGGGAAAATCAACCCATATCGAACAAGTGGCCGCGCGCCTGAACTGGCCTTGCATTCGGGTGAACCTTGACAGCCACGTCAGCAGAATTGACCTCATCGGCAAGGATGCCATCGAGGTCAAGGATGGTGCCCCGACGACAGCTTTTAAAGAGGGTATCCTGCCATGGGCCTTTCAGCGCCCCGTTGCCCTGGTGTTCGACGAATATGATGCCGGACGCCCCGATGTTATGTTCGTGATCCAGCGCGTTCTTGAGGCGGAAGGTCGTTTGACCCTTCTCGATCAGAACAAGGTCCTCAACCCGAACCCGCATTTCAGACTGTTTGCGACGACGAACACCATTGGCCTTGGTGACACGACTGGCCTTTACCACGGCACGCAGCAAATCAACCAGGGACAAATGGACCGCTGGTCCGTCGTCACGACACTGAACTATCTGCCACATGAAACCGAAACAGCGATCGTTCAGGCCAAGTGCCCGGACTATGCCTCCGCCGAAGGCAAAGACACCGTCAACGCCATGGTCCGCATTGCGGATATGACCCGAAATGCATTTATAAACGGCGATATCTCAACCGTGATGAGCCCGCGCACGGTCATTACCTGGGCTCAAAACGCGCATATTTTCAACGATATCGGGTTTGCGTTCCGTGTGACCTTCTTAAACAAATGCGACGAACTGGAACGTCCGGTTGTCGCCGAGTTCTATCAGCGCGCATTCGGCGAAGACCTACCCGAAGCCTCTTACCGGGTTGATGTTGCCTAAGCATCCCTACCATCAGTTCGCCACCTCCTACCGTCCGTCGTTGGCGTGCCCTGGGAAGATTTCTGTCTTTCGGCCTTCAACTGCATCCCGCGATTGCGAAGAACCAGGTTCCAAATTAACCTGAGGCCGATTTTTGAGGAGTGATATCATGACGTCATTTGCAGCAATCAAGAAACAATTGCGCATCCCCGTAATCGGCGCACCGCTATTCATCGTTTCAAACCCGAAGCTTGTGATTGCTCAGTGTAAAGCTGGTGTCGTCGGGTCATTTCCAGCGCTGAACGCACGTCCCCAAGAGATGCTGGATGCGTGGTTGACGGAGATCAAAGAAGAGCTTGATCGGCATAACCAGGCAAATCCGGATAATCCTGCCGCGCCCTACGCCGTCAATCAGATTGTACACCGGTCCAATGATCGCCTGATGCAGGACATGGAAACCTGCGTGAAACATGAAGTGCCGATCACCATCTGTTCGCTTGGAGCCCGCGAAGAGATTTATGAGGCGGTACACTCCTATGGCGGCGTTGCACTCCACGACGTCATCAATAATACATTTGCGAAGAAAGCCGTTGCCAAAGGGGCAGACGGCCTCATTCCCGTCGCGACAGGTGCTGGCGGGCACGCTGGCGTAATTTCGCCATTTGCCCTGATCCATGAAATTCGGGAGTGGTTCGACGGTGCTATTGCACTATCCGGGTCAATTTCCACGGGCGACGCTGTCCTGGCCGCCCAAGCAATGGGCGCGGATTTCGGCTATATTGGATCAGCATTCATCGCGACCGATGAAGCAAATGCCGAAGAGGGATATAAAAACGCAATTGTCGAGAATGGTGCTAGCGACATTGTTTATACCAATCTCTTTACCGGCGTTCATGGCAATTATCTGCGCCCATCCATTGAAGCAGCGGGCCTCGATCCGGACAACCTGCCGGAAAGCGACCCATCACAAATGAATTTCGGCTCTGGCGGTAATACGGACGCCAAGGCATGGAAAGACATTTGGGGATGCGGCCAAGGAATCGGCGCGATCAAGTCGCGCGGATCAACGCAGGCCTTCGTCGATACGCTTGTTGCACAATACGAAGCCGCCAAGAAAAGAATTGGCGTTTAACGTCGATAATCACACTATCGCTTTGCGCACGAACTGATTATCTTCGCGGTATTTCAGGCAGGAGATCAGCACCGTGCGCGAACGGCAGTGTAAAATCGTTGCGACAATTGGCCCAGCAAGTTCGGCGCCTTCAATGCTTCGCTTTCTTCACGAAGCTGGCGTTGACGTCTTCAGGCTGAATTTCAGCCATGGCGATCATGAGCGAATGTCCATGGTCATGGACAGCATACGCCTGGTCGAAAAATCCGTAGACCGTCCCATTGCGGTCTTTGCCGATTTGCAGGGCCCGAAGATCCGGACCGGCGTTTTGGACGGCGATGGGATCGATTTAAAATATGGGGAAACTTATCGGCTCCGCCTCGCAAAAGAGGCAACCGCGCCAGACGAAATCCCCGTTCCCCACCCAGAGGTGATGGATGTTCTCCAACCAGGCGACATTTTGAAACTCGACGATGGGAAACTCCAGATCACCGTTAAAGATCGAGATGGCGACACTGTCCTGGCAATTGCCGACACACCAGGGCGCTTGACCAATCGAAAAGGTATCAACCTCCCGGGGCGGCAGTTACCGATCTCTGCATTAACGCAGAAAGACCGAGAAGACCTTGCCTACGCGCTTTCAATCGGTGTCGATTATATTGCATTGTCATTTGTTCAGCGACCTGAGGACCTTGAGGAAGCTCGAGAGCTCATCGCCGGTCGGGCGAAAATCATTTCAAAGATCGAAAAGCCATCCGCGGTTGATCATCTCGATCGGATCGTTGAACTGTCAGATGCGCTGATGGTCGCGCGTGGTGACCTCGGGGTGGAACTCCCCCCAGAACAAGTCCCCGGCATTCAGCGCCGTATCGTCGCCACCTGCCGCAAGGCTGGAAAGCCGGTCATCGTTGCGACCCACATGCTGGAGTCCATGGTTGAATCGATTGCGCCGACCCGGGCCGAAGCGTCTGATGTCTCAACCGCTGTTTATCAAGGTGCAGACGCTGTCATGCTCTCCGCTGAAACCGCCGTCGGACGCCATCCGCCAACCGCAGTGGCAATCATGGACCGCATTATCAAGGCCACCGAGGCGGAAGACGGGTGCCAGGCCTTTATCATTCCCACGGTCGACACCGATGGCCTGGCAACTGCTGATGCAATTACCCTTTCCGCTCGGCGGATCGCAGAAGTCTTGGATTGCCGGTTTGCCATCGCCTATACCAAAACTGGCTCTACCGCGCGGCGTCTCTCCCGCGACCGGCCGCGCTGCGGAATCTTGGCAGCAACACCGGAGATGGACGTTGCCCGCGAACTGGCCTTGCAGTGGGGCGTGACCCCGGTTGTCACAGATGATATTTCTCATTTCCACGAAATGATTTCAAAAGCTGATGCGCTTGCGGAGAAATTCGGCGGCGAGAAAGGCGAGAGGATCATTATCCTGGCGGGTTATCCGTTCGGCCGACCAGGCAAGACCAACACGCTCAAAATCGGCCGAATTGGTGGCTTTGAGGAGTAGAACCATCAATTAATTTCAATGGACGCGGAGGACATTATGGGCACTGAGACACGCTTCGTAGAATATGAGCACGACGGAACGCTTCTTGAAGGCATGCTTGCTGTCGACACGTCGATCACCGGCCCGCGCCCGGCTGTTTTGATTGGTCACGCCTGGGCAGGTCGTACAGACTATGAAAACGATATGGCTATCCGCCTGGCTGAGCTGGGATACGCCGCCTTTGCACTCGACCTCTATGGCAAAGGCGTTACCGGCAGCAGCGCAGAAGAAAACCAGGCATTGATGACGCCCTTTATGGAGGACCGTGAGAAGCTGCAAGCGCGCCTCCACCATGTCGTCGATGTGGTGAAAGACTTGGCCGAAGTCGATGCAACCAGGGTTGCGGCGATGGGTCTTTGCTTTGGCGGCTTGTGTGTCCTCGACATGGCGCGCTCAGGGGCTGATGTAAAAGGTGTTGCGTCCTTTCACGGATTGTTCGGCGCGCCGACCAATACAGCAGGCAATAAGATAACCGCGAAAGTCGTCGCGTTCCATGGGTATGATGACCCCATGGCGACGCCGGAGGATATGGTGGCGCTGGCAAGTGAACTGACGAACGCCGGAGCTGACTGGCAGATCCACGCCTATGGCGGTGTCATGCATGCATTCACCAATCCGAACGCGAACGATCCTGGTTTTGGCACTGTTTACAACGCCGCTGCCGCACAACGTTCATGGAAAGCGTTCACCGACTTCCTTTTGGAATGTTTCGCTGACTGATTAATCCTGCCTCTCCCGGGTATCAGCCAGTTTTTCCTGCGCGGGGGTGTAGCCCGGGTTCGCCTCAAGGGCTTTTTCAAAAGCCACTATTGCGCCTTGCCAGTCTTTTCTGGCGCGGCGCACAAGGCCGATATTGTACCAGGCAAAATGGACTTTTTGTAAACCAGCCTCAATGGACGCTTCATAATCATCGAGCGCCTGATCCAGTTGCCCCTTCAAAAAATAGCTGTTCCCGCGGTTTAACAAGGCCTCGGCAAGATCGCCCTTCCCCGCGAGCGCACGATCAAAGTCCTTGATGGCCTCATCATATTTGCCCGCACGGTTAAGAATGATGCCCCGGTTCACAAATGTCGCGCGTTCATCTTTTTTCGTGAGATTCGACAATCTCAGCGCGGTATCACAAGAATCGCTGTCGGTGACGGTCGCGTTTAAGGCATCATGATAGCAATTGCGCGCATCATCCGCGCCGAGAGTTGTCACAGCCGTCTGTGCGCTAGCCGTCATGGGAAAAAGGAAGGCCATAAGCGTGATGAATAACGCCGCTCGGTGCTTTGCACCCACCGAAATCAAATCCCGCAATCTCATCATCCTACCCTTTCGAAAAAAGAACCAGCTGCTTATGTTGCCACCGGATTTGCCGCAACCGATGGGAGCATAGAGCCATGTCAGCACAGAAAAACGCACTTGTCACAGGGTCGACCAGCGGGATTGGCCTTGGCGTTGCTGAAGCCTTATGCGCCGATGGCATGAATGTCATGCTCAACGGCTTTGGTGATGCCGATGAGATCGAAGCACTTCGCACCCGCCTTTCAGAACGTTACAACGTGACTGTTTGTTATAATGATGCAGATATGACCAAGCCGGATCAAATCCGTGGGCTGATTGGTGATACGGTTTCAAAACTGGGATCGGTCGACGTTCTGGTCAATAATGCCGGCATCCAGTTCGTCTCTCCGGTGGAAGAATTCCCGGAAGACAAATGGGACGCCATAATCGCGATTAACCTGTCATCAGCGTTCCACACGATAAAGGCCGTATTCGCGGATATGAAATTGCGCGGCCATGGTCGAATTATAAATATCGCTTCGGCCCATGGCCTTGTCGCGTCGCCTTATAAATCCGCATACGTCGCTGCAAAGCACGGGATTATCGGATTAACGAAAACTATTGCATTAGAAGGCGCGGAACATGGCGTGACGTGCAATGCTATCTGCCCGGGCTATGTCAGGACACCGCTCGTTGAGAAGCAGATTCCGGACACCGCCGCAGCGCGGGGCATGCGCGAGGATGAAGTTGTGCAGAAAGTCATTCTGGAAGCACAACCCACCAAGCAGTTCGTCACCGTTGAACAAATCGGAGCCCTCGCCGTTTTCCTGTGCTCCCACGCGGCGGCGCAGATCACAGGTGCGTCACACCAGATCGATGGTGGCTGGGTGGCGAAGTAGACCGGCAATATCGCGCAGCCCTCCCCTCCGGCTTTC
>SHAI01000076.1 GCA_004213235.1 Parvularculaceae bacterium | reverse complement strand
CGCTGTCGCCAGATCGTCGTCACCGGTCCAGAACACCGTCCATTCACCGCGCTTGATCGCGCCCGTCGCCATCGACTGATAAAACGCATTGAAGCCATTATCGGTGCGCGAACGCCAGTAGATCCGTGGGTTACTTTCCGCCATACGCCGCCAAACGGTGCGGGAGATCCCTTCACCACGGGCATCCTCAGCAACGGCAAATTTATCGAGATAGGCCACCCCGTCCAGGTCAGTGACGATGGCGGCGGTACGATAGTTTTCCGAAAAGTGGGCTTCTTTCAGCTTGCACCCGGCCCACCAGTCATTGTCCAGGCGGCGATCAAATGCATTCTCGATCAATGTGCAGAGGCGTTCTTTGTCAACATGCGCTTTTTCCATTTTACAATGGATGATCTCGCCTGCGCGGATAAGAGTACCCGATCCACCATGGGTGAAGAGTTCTTTGATCAATTCCTTGGGCCTTGTGATCGACACGGACGATGACAATGGCAAGTGCTTCAGAAGAAGGCTGATCTCTTCCAGCTTCAGCCGCATTCCCCCGCCAACCCAATCTGCGGACATCAACCCGTCATAATCCGCCGCGAGATTGATCGAATGAATGATCTCACCATCATGATCGAGCAGACCGCCAACACCGGTCAAGAATATCACCTTCATCGGCTGTAGCGCTTTGACGACTGCGCGCGTTGCACTGTCCCCATTAATATTGACCAATTGTCCCCCAGGAGCGAGGCCCATACAGGTCAGAATGGGGATCGCACCGGACTTGACGACCGATTGAAGCAAGCCCTGCCGAACATGACAGGGATTGCCGACAAGACCGAATTTCTCCCGGTCAAGATAATCCGCATCAATAACACCGGCAACCAGTCCCTCCGCCTCGACACCCTGGGCGCGAACCGCCTCAACCAGTTTGATATTTTCGCCGATAAAAACGTCCCGCGCGACGTCCATTGCTGCAGGTGACGTTACGCGCAGACCGTCCACTTTCGGGGTATCGACATTATGCGCTTTCAGCGCTTCATCCAATTGCGGCCCACCGCCATGGATCACCACAGGCCTCAAGCCCACCGTATGCAGAAAAGCCAGGGCGGCCGCGGTATCTTCCAGCTCATCGCGCAGAATTGCGCCGCCAATCTTGATCACCGCAAAGCGTGTTTGATCCACTGCCGAAAAACGATTGAGATAGGAACGAATTTCCTTCCCATCCGCCATATTGGATAGAAGTTTGACAATCGTTTCCCTTGTATCAATGGTCTGGCTCATGTCTTTTACCATATTTCCTTTGGCCCTGGTGATGTCGCGGCGCGACGCCTAAGTCCAAGGGAATGCTAAGTGTGCGCCCCTTCTTGTTACCGGGGCGCGCCGGTCGGCATGTTACAAATATTGCGCAGTCAGCTTAACGATTTCCAACCAATGCGGTCATGATTGCTTTTTGCACGTGCAACCGGTTTTCTGCCTCTTCATAGGCAATACATGTCGGCCCATCAAAAACGGCATCGGTGATCTTCACGTTCCGCCGCATGGGCAGGCAGTGAGAGACGAGTGCATTATTCGTTTTTTGCATCTTTTCTTCGTCAACTATGAAGTGCTTATACTGATCGCGGATTTCTTTTTCCGGTGCCCAATCGCCGAAATACGGCAACGCCCCCCAGCTTTTGGCATATACCACGTCCGCATCGGCATAGGCCGCGTCAATGTCGTGGACGACACTAAGCGAACGCCCATTCGCCTTACAATCCTTAGATGCCTGTTCCATATATCGCCGATCAAGCACGTATTCTTCCGTCGGACATAGCAGCGTGACATCAAAGCCGAATTTCGCCGCGATCATCAGGGCAGAGTTGGCAACGGCAGTGTTCAGTGGTTTGGGATGGTAAGTCCATGTCAGGACGAATTTCTTACCGTCGGTCTTGCCCAATTCATCGGCTTCGAAGCGCTCTTGAAGCGCCATCATGTGGGCCATCTCCTGACACGGATGGGTAATCGTTTCCATATTGATGACCGGTACACTGGCATGCCGGGCAAAGGCGTTGAGGATTTTATCCTTCCGGTCTTCCTCCCAATTTTCGAATTTCGGGAACGCACGCACACCGATAATATCGCAGTATCGTGACAATACAGCGGCGGCCTCTTTAGCGTGCTCCTCCGCCTCACCATCCATGATAGCGCCTTCTTCAAACTCCAACGGCCACATGCCACCGGACGGAGAAAGCACGACGGCATGACCGCCAAGCTGCTGCGCGCCAACATCAAAGCTTGTACGCGTACGCAAAGAGTTATTCAGAAATAACAATGCAATGGTCTTGCCCTGCAAGGCAGTTCCCAAAGGGGACGCCTTCATCGCGCGCGCTTCATCAATCATTGCCTGCAATTCAGCACGCGCATAATCGGAGGTGTTCAAAAAATGTCTCATCAAGTCGCCATGGTGATGCTGTTTCCAATTCGTCATTATAGCGTGCTGCGGTGCGTGGTTCGATAAGTTTTCATAATAAATATTTGAAGAAATCGAACGGTGAAATTTCACTGCGTGAGACCATCGCTTGGAACCCCGGACCAGCTGGGCTATCGGAAGAGGAAACCCGTCATTCATCGCCTGAAGCCAATGATTACATGAAGCCAGTGTTTACCTGAAGCCAGTCAGCGCCTGAAGAGAGAGCCGCCATGCGAAACGATATCGCCCCCACCGCCATCCAGTTAAAAGATTATCGCCCCAGCGATTATCTCATTGAGACAGCCGATCTTTCCTTTCAGCTGGAGACTGCCCGCACGCGCGTGACAACGTCGCTCCAGGTCAAACGCCGGGACGGTGCTGATGATAAAGCGCCCCTGGTCTTGAACGGCGAGTCCCTTGAGCTGAAGGAGGTGCGCATCAATGGCACGCCGACAGATGCTTTTTGCATTGATGAGAAAACGCTGACCCTTACCGGTCCGCTGCCAGCCAGTTTTGTCCTGGAGACGGACGTTTTCATAAACCCAGAAGCGAATACGGCGCTTTCGGGCCTGTATATGTCGAAAGGGATGTTCTGCACCCAGTGCGAAGCGGAAGGGTTTCGCCACATCACCTATTATCTGGATCGCCCGGATATCCTGACCGTTTTTACCGTGCGCATCGAAGCAGACAAAACCACCTATCCGATCATTCTGGCCAATGGGAACAAGATCGATGCAGGCGATCTCGGCAATGGGCGCCATTTTGCCGTCTGGCACGACCCTCACCCAAAACCTGCATATCTTTTCGCCCTCGTCGGCGGCGATCTGGCCTGCGTAGAAGATCAGTTCACCACAATGTCCGGACGCGATGTATCGCTACAGGTCTTTGTGCAGCACGCCAATAAAGACAAATGCGGCTATGCACTGGACAGTTTGAAACGGGCCATGAAATGGGACGAAGAAACCTTTGGCCGGGAATACGACCTCGATATTTTCATGATTGTTGCTGTCGATCACTTCAATTTCGGCGCGATGGAGAACAAAGGCCTGAACATTTTCAATTCCGCCTTTGTCCTTGCCTCACCGGAAACGGCGACCGACCAGGACTATGAAAACATCGAGGCAATTGTCGCCCATGAATATTTCCACAATTGGTCAGGCAATCGTGTCACCTTGCGGGACTGGTTCCAGCTTTGCCTGAAAGAAGGGTTCACGGTTTTCCGCGACCAAGAGTTTTCCGCAGACATGCGCTCGCGAGCTGTCCAGCGCATCAAAGACGTGCGGCGTTTATGGTCCCGGCAGTTTCCTGAAGACGCCGGCCCCCTCGCCCATCCACCGCGCCCGGACCATTATGTCACCATCGATAATTTCTACACGGCGACAGTTTACGAAAAAGGTGCTGAGGTCGTGCGCATGCTCAAGGCCTTGCTTGGCCCGGAAGGCTTCCGTGCAGCCAGCGATCTTTATTTCGACCGGCATGATGGCGATGCGGCGACCATAGAAGACTTCAAACAGGCAATGGAAGACGCCAGCGGCCGCGATCTGGGCCAGTTTAAAACCTGGTGGACAGAATCTGGGACGCCGCGCGTCACCATCGAGACAACCCCGCGCAACGATAATGTGCACCTGTCACTGCGCCAGGATCTTTCGCCGCCACGACACATCCCCGCCGCTTATTCCATTTTTGACGCAAAGACAGGCAGTGCACTTGGTGCCGGTCGGCTGGAGATGACCGAGGCCGAAACCGCGATCGATCTTCCGCTCCATAAGGTTGACGGGGACAGTCGGGGAACGCCCCTTGTTTCTGTGTTCAGTGGCTATGGTGCGCCGGTTCATATCGACCGCGACCTCCCGCTCGCGGAGCGACTTTCCCACGCCGCATTTGACCCGGACCCATTTAACCGCTGGGCAAGCGTCGAAGCGCTATGGCGCGATCTCAGCCTGGACGCAGCTGGCGCAAAACCGTTTGAAGATGCTGACGCGGGCCTTGATGGGCTGGCCAAGGCACTCCATGGTGCTCTTGATAGTGACACGCTGGAGCCAGCCTTCATCGCAGAGCTGTTGAAGTGCCCAACCGCGCCGGAGCTTCTTCTGGGCCTGGAAAATATCAACCCGACAAAAATCGTTTCAGGGCGGAACCATATTCGCCAACAAATCGCCCAGCGAATCGCCGCGCCCCTTCAGATCGCCTATCGCCGCCATGGCGTTGACGCCCCATTCGATCCAGGTGCGGCGCAGGCCGGGCACCGCGCATTGAAGAACGCGGCGCTCAGCCTTTTGGTTACGGGCGGACAGGACCATCTCGCTATGGAGCAAGCCGCAAACGCATCGAACATGACCGATGCCGCCGCCGCGCTCGGCACCCTTGCCCAGAGCGACAGTCCGGACAGACAAAGCGCTCTTGAAGCCTTTTATCAAAAATGGAAAGACAACCCGCTCGTCGTCAATAAATGGCTGAGCTGGCGCGCCATGCGTTCAGACGCTAAGGCCTTATCAGACCTGGAAGCATTACTCCAACACGATGCTTTCGACTTCAAAACGCCGAACAAGGTTCGTGCCCTGATTGGCGTTTTTGCCAATGCCAATCTGGCAGTGTTCCATGCCGAAGACGGCGCGGGATACGTGTTCTTCCTGGAGCAGGTGCTGAAAATCGACCCACTCAATCCGCAGCTGGCTGCCGGCCTGACCAATGCACTGGATATGTGGCAACGCCTGGAGCCCGGCCGCCGGGAGAAAGCAAAGAATGCGCTGGACAAAATGGCAAACCAGTCCGGCATATCGTCAAATCTGAAAGAGATGCTGGACCGGCTTTGTGCAGAAAAAGATATCGGTTAATGAAATATTACCACGTGACAAATTCTCTCGAACAAGACTAGCTTTCGATAGGGTGGCGCGTGTCTGCAGCATTATGTCGACCGGTGCGGGATCAGGGTTTGTTCGTGCAGCACGCGAGAGCGTTTTCAGCGGACACAAAAACCTTTCTCAGTTCGGAAGTGGATCTATTTCGCTTAGATGGCGCGCGCAAACCGAGAGACAAGACATAGCTTGGGGCCCTGCTCTTTTTGAAGTTCGCGGGCCGAAATGGTGAAACCGATCAGGCCCAGCTTGCGAATGCCAGATGCAACACTGAAGAGCAGCACGCGGACAATATGGGAAAAACGACAGACAGACAGGAAGGCGAGAGCGTAAAAGGGGCCTTATCGCCGCGACGCCTCATGGTGCTGACCGGCCTGTTTGTCGCCGCCCTCGGCGCTGTTTTCATCAGCAAGGCGGGCGAAGAAACTGCGGCACGGATGATCGAAACGAACCTGCGCGTTGCTGAAGCTGCGACCAGCTGCAGGCAATTGGCAGACCTTGCGGTCATCACTGGTCAAAACATCAACGAAACAGTTTCCGACTGTTTTGCCGGTGGTGCGACGACGACATATGTCCTGAATGCCAATGCTGTCACCCTGGCCATAGCCGGGACAAACCAGGGCCCGGACCTGAACCGCGGCATTCTCACAAGCCTGCTTTTGGAACGTAATGGCGATCAAACCCTTGATACGCCAGATGGTAAGCTGCGTGTCTCCTGGCGGAGAACCAGTGATAATGGCACCGTCGTCATAGCGGCACCGGCGCGAGATATGTTTTTACGCACGCCGCCCTGGGTGATGTATCTAACGCTGCTGATCGCTACCGGCATGGTCAATGTGTCCCTGATGGCAGCATTCATTCGTCAAACCCGGCTGGCGAACAAAACGGCGGGTGCCGCTGATACACTTAACCAGGCACGCACGGCGCTGGAGGCTGGGCGCGCCAGTCCATGGCATTTTAACGTACAAAACCGGACCGTCAGTCTTTCTAAGTCAATCCTGGAACCTCTTGGCTTTGGCGCACGCGACCGGACGTTTTCTCTGCGTGAAATTTCCGCGCTCGCACATCCTGAGGACCTGCGCTGTGCGCTGGGGGTTTTTGCCGGCCAAACGACAGGGGCCGTGGATGGCATCATTCGTTTGCGCAACCCGCAAGGCGGTTGGTCGCGCGCCTATTTTCGCACCTCCCCGGATGCTACCGCGCAAAAACGCGCCGGCATGGCAATTGACCTGTCGGATTCACCGGGCTTTTCGCCGTCTGCCATGATTGCCGAACTGCGGCTCCGCGATGCCATTGAAAGCATCAACGAAGCATTTGTCCTCTGGGACAGCGAGGGAAAACTTGCAGCGTGGAACCATCGCTTCGCTGCGATTTTCCGCCTTCCAACGCACCAACTTCGTGTCGGGCTTTCCGCGGCCGAAGTCACCGGCGCGGCACGGGCGGGCAGTCAGATTGTTTCTCGCTATTTCGCACCAGAAACCGCCATCGGTGAAAAAAGCATCGAGGTAGAATTGGCGCAGGATAAGTGGCTTGCCATTTCACGCCGGCGCACCGGCGATGGCGGCATTGTATGCGTTGCCTCAAATGTGACGGATCTGAAACGCCAGGCGCGCGCACAAAAGCGTAAAGAGCGCGAGCTGGAACAACTTGTTTGTGAGCTTCAGGCATCGCGCAAAAGCCAGTTAGAAACAATGGGCAAGTACCAGCTGGAAAAGCGGCGCGCTGAAGAAGCCAATCTCGCCAAGAGCGAATTTCTCGCCAATATGAGCCATGAGCTACGCACGCCTCTCAATGCGATTAACGGTTTTTCCGAAATCATGCAGTCGGAGTTGTTTGGCCCGCTCGGTAATCCGAAGTACAAAGATTATGTCGACGATATACTGGGCAGCGGCCAACACCTGTTGGAGCTGATCGAAGACGTTCTTGACATGTCCAAAATCGAAATCGGACGTGTGAAGCTTGAGCCAGGAAATGTTGAGCTGGAACGGATTCTCAAAGAATGCGCCCGCCTCGTTGGCAAACGCGCGAATGATACCAATGTTTCACTACAGATCGCCGTCGGCCACGCACCAACCGCATTTGCAGACCAGCGCGCGGTAAAACAGGTTGTCTTGAACCTCCTGTCCAATGCGATCAAATTCACACCAGAAGGCGGTGAAGTCTCCCTCACAGTTGAAGCAGACCTCGATAGCGTTGCGGTTATTGTTACCGACAGCGGTGTTGGTATCGCGCAAAAACACCTGGAACGCCTTGGGGCACCTTTCGAGCTGGCCGATGATCAATTCTCCCAAACCCGTCGCGGGTCCGGGCTGGGGCTTGCCCTATCCACTTCCCTGATGTCTCTCCAGGGGGGTATGTTAGCGATCACGTCAAAGACCGGGGACGGCACCGCGGCGGCGGCCGTGTTCCCGCGCCGTCAGGACGCAAAAGTACGTATACCGCCGATACTGGGGCCCGGTGTGCGTGTACTGAAGCCAAGCAGGATACCCGGCAGCAGGGGCCGCAAGATGCCACCTGTTTCAGAGCCTGCGGCCGCCAGTCTAAAACCCGAAGCAGCGGAATAAAAACCCGGGAATTTTTAAGTCGTCCGTGCCAACCAGCACCGCCGCCTCAATCAGGTGAGACGGGCTTTTTCTATTCAATGCGTAGCAGGTGCCTGGCGCACTTATTCACGCATGACTAAAAATATCTGCGGGGGAACCGTGCGGGACATCGCCGGAAAAACGGCCCTGAAAATCGCCGGGAAAATCGCCGGGAAAATCTGCGTACCACAAAAGGATCGGCTCCAGAACACGGCTCCGGCAAGGTTAAACGCTCTGGCACAAGCCAGGCTTGGACGCGGTATCCCGATCCAGCCCAGCCTGTTTAGATTATGTACCCTGCGTGAATATGTACCCTGGGGGGATTATGCCCCCTGGGGAATTATGCTCCCTGGGGGCTGGGCTCCATGCCACCGTTTCCGCCATCGTTCTTTTTCACGCCCGCCCCCGGCGCACCGGCGGCAGGAACGGATGGGCCTGGCGGCGTTGCATGATCAGCCGGGTCCTCGCGAACAATCTCTTCGCCCTTCAGGAGTTTTTCAATCTCCTCACCCGTGAGGGTTTCAAACTCAAGAAGTGCCTGGGAAATCTTTTCCCAATCATCTCGGCGATCCGTCAGGATCTCGCGCGCCTTCTCATAACCCTCAGTCACAAACCGCTTGATTTCATCCTCAATCAGCTTGGCGGTGTCGGTCGAGATGGATTTCGACCGGGCAATACTCTGCCCAAGGAAGACCTCTCCCTCTTCTTCGGCATAGGCGATAGGCCCAAGCTTCTCTGACAGGCCGTACTGGGTTACCATCGCGCGAGCGAGCCGCGTTGCATATTCGATGTCGGAAGAAGCCCCAGACGTGACTTTTTCCTCACCAAATTTCAGCTCCTCGGCTACGCGTCCGCCCATGACGCTGGCAAGTTTAGCCCGCATCTGTTCAAGCGAGAATGAATATCTGTCTCCTTCGGGCAGATACTGCACCATGCCAAGGGCGCGGCCACGGGGAATGATCGTCGCCTTGTGCACCGGATCGGACCCCGGCATGCATATCCCGACAAGCGCGTGCCCTGCCTCATGATAGGCGGTCAGCTGTTTTTCTTCCTCGGTCATCACCATGGAGCGGCGTTCTGCGCCCATGAGAACCTTGTCTTTTGCGTTGTCGAATTCTTTCGCCGTCACGAAACGCTTGCCACGGCGCGCCGCAAGCAGTGCCGCTTCGTTGACGAGATTTGCAAGATCCGCCCCGGAAAATCCTGGCGAGCCCCGGGCAATGGTGCGCAAATCAACGTCCGGAGCCAGTGGCACTTTGTTGGCGTGGACTTTCAGGATCTTTTCCCGGCCCGCCACGTCCGGGTTCGGCACCACAACCTGACGGTCGAATCTGCCCGGGCGAAGAAGCGCCGGGTCCAGAACATCCGGGCGGTTGGTCGCGGCAACAAGGATGATACCTTCATTGGCCTCAAACCCGTCCATTTCCACAAGGAGCTGGTTCAAGGTTTGCTCGCGCTCATCATTGCCGCCGCCGAGCCCGGCACCGCGATGGCGCCCGACCGCGTCAATCTCGTCTATAAAGATAATGCAGGGCGCGTTCTTCTTTGCCTGTTCAAACATGTCGCGCACCCGCGATGCGCCAACGCCGACAAACATTTCAACAAAGTCAGAGCCGGAAATGGTGAAAAACGGCACATTTGCCTCACCGGCAATGGCGCGCGCCAGGAGCGTTTTACCAGTGCCCGGCGGGCCAACAAGCAATGCGCCCTTTGGAATTTTACCGCCGAGACGTTGGAACTTCATCGGGTCTTTCAAATACTCGACGATCTCTTCCAATTCTTCCTTGGCTTCATCGATCCCGGCAACATCCTCGAACGTGACACGTCCCTGCCGCTCGGTCAGAAGTTTCGCACGGGACTTGCCAAAGCCCATGGCCTTGCCACCCGCACCCTGCATCTGGCGCATGATGAAGAAGAAAAAAGCGAGAAAAATCAGAAACGGCAGAATATTAAATAAAATCGATAGCGCCAAAGGCAGCTCTTCTTCTGGCGTGATCCGCGTATCCGCGCCGGATGCGTTCAGCCGATCAGCGACACTCGCGCCAGCCGTCGCCGGAATAGAGGTTTCAAACTGGCTACCATCACTGAGAACGCCTTGAACCTTTTCCCGATCAATCTCCGCAGAGCGGACCGAGCTTGTGTCGATCTGCGCCATAAACTCCGAATAGGTCAGCTGCCGTGGTGCCTCGCCAGACGGACTGAATTCGAACATTTGGAGGATCAAAATGAAGGATAGAAATACCAGCCCCCAAATGATCATATTTCGCGTTGTCATGAATGGGTCACCCTTTCAGATGCAGACTGCCGACATGAACGC
>SHAI01000075.1 GCA_004213235.1 Parvularculaceae bacterium | reverse complement strand
GGGGCTGGATTGTAACGCTGCTTGCGGCGCTTGGTGTGGTGCTGATCCCGCAGGGTACATCACATAATATCCCCCCACCGCGCTGGTGAGCAGAATTGCGCTCCAGGCAATGGTCCGGCGACTGAGCGCGGGGAGTTTCAAGCGACGTCTCGGCATAAGGGGTAACAGGCATCCTCAAGCTATCCGCCTGGCAAGGGCGCGCATCATTACGAAGCCCAAAATGCAACGGGGGGTATTCTTCTAGGTAAGAAAGTTAAGGTTAACGCAAAGGTAACAAAGACCGCTACAGCCGTAAAAAGTTGTTACCTTGCTGTTTTGTTTGATTATTTGAGGGCTGGTCTGGCTGGCTTAGAGGCGGGGCAGGCAAATGCGCACACAAAAATAGCCCCCAAAATAGGATTTTGGGGGCCATGTTGTACCCTATGATACTGTTCCGGCTGGTTACAGGTGTACCGACGCTTACTATTGGCGTGACGTGTTGGTAATGCCTGCATCGGCCAGCATGGCGCGATATTGGGTTGCATCGGCAAGGATCTCCAGCGCCCGGGTTAGCTGGCAGTCCTTAAAGGTTTCGCCATCTTCCTCATACCCACACTGAACTGGCTCGACCCCGTCTTCCGCGTCATCTGACGATGTGGCCTCGCCAGCCTCAGAGGTTTGGTCTGCAGATGGTGCACTTTCGTCAGGTTCTTCTTTATCAGCTTCTTCAGCGTCGTCTTCTTTCACGTCAAGCGCGCCAGGGAGGTCACTTTCGCTGCGCGCATTCGAGACTTGATCCTGACCCGGATAAATCACGGGCATGGCAATGTCTGGCTCGATGCCTTCCGCCTGGATCGAGCGGCCGGAAGGGGTGTAATACCGCGCTGTCGTCAGCCGCAGCGCGCCCTGAAGGCCATTCTGCAATGGGATTACTGTCTGAACGCTCCCCTTGCCAAAGCTTTTCGTGCCCAGAAGCAGTGCCCGATTGCGATCTTGCAGCGCGCCGGCAACAATCTCGGATGCTGAAGCTGAGCCGCCATTGACCAGAACAATAATGGGCTTGCCATCTGTTGCATCACCGCGGCGACCCATCTCGCGCAATGTGTCGCGAGGGTGGCGTCCACGCGTGGAGACAATTTCCCCGCCTTCAAGAAAGATGTCAGCAACCGCGACGGCCTGGTCAAGAAGACCGCCAGGGTTTGATCTAAGGTCCAAAACATATCCCTTGGGGCCGCCGAGCGTCTCTTTTTCCAAATCGTTGACGGCTTGTAAAAGTTCCGGGCCTGCCCGTTCGGAAAAAGTGCGCACCCGTAAATATCCAAAATCGCCTTCCATTCGGCTGGCGACGGCCTTCACCCGTACAATGTCCCGAACAAGACGCAGATCGAAAGGGTCGGCTTTGCGCTCGCGCACCACTTTAATGGATACAGGCGTGCCTTTCTTGCCCTTCAACAGGGCGATCGCTTCATCAAGGGTCAGCCCCTGAACATCGGTGCCATCAATATTGATGATTAAGTCGTCTGATTGCATGCCCGCGCGCGATGCGGGCGTGTCGTCAATTGGCGAGACCACTTTCACATAACCAGCGTCCGGGCCTTCATTGTCCATGACCACCTGGATGCCAAGTCCTGCGAAACTGCCACGGGTTTGTTCCTGCATCCGCTTGTAATCGTCGGCTGGCAGGTAGCTTGAGTGTGGGTCAAGCTCGCGCATCATCCCATTGATTGCGCCTTCAATCAGTTCGCTATCGTCTGGTGATTCCACATAATTTCCGTGCACCTGTTCGAAGACTTCACCGAAGAGGTCGAGCTGCCGGAAGGTGTCGGCCGAAATCGACTGGCGGGCAAACCCAGCGGACATGGCCATGGCGGTAATCACTGACCCACAAATTGCGCCCATGACAATCGTGGTCATTGGAGCACTTTTTGCGCCGCCGCGTTTCTTGGCGCGTCTTGCTGACGTTTCGGAATTCATATGAGCCATGAAATTCGACCTCGTTTCAGTTTATACCCGCTATTTCCAGCGAGTAGGACATAATTGAGCGGTAAATGTCCATTGGGCAATGCCCATGCGACAAACCGCGCCTGCTTCGTGTCGTGCCGCGACCATCGCGTTTGACCGGCCATGCCGCGTGACAGTGATGCACCATAGTTAACCGCCAGTCTTTCCGCTCAGCCACAAGGAAGGGTTAACAGGTTCGCGTGCACGGCGAATTTCCAGGTCCAGTTGTGGGTTGGCACCTGTCATGACGCCGATGGGTTCACCAGCGCTAACATTTTGTCCTTCGGACACGAGAAATGAGCCAACCCCCATAAGAAGAATATGGTAGCCCTCGCCGACGTTCAGAACAATCAAATTGCCTGTTGCCGGATAATATTGAGCAAATTCGACGCTTGCGTCGAAAGGCGCGGTGACAATGGCGTTCGCAGATGAAGCGAACCGCACCCCGTCGAACCTGCCGCCATCGGGCCGCCGTGCGCCGAAGCGTGCGATGAGGGGGCCGACCACGGGAACGGGGAGCTTTCCGCGCGCCGAGGAGAATGCTTTAGGGGGGCTGAACTTTAGCGACGGGGTCGCCCGGGCCACTGTTCCCGGCACTGCAAGGCGCTGATTATTCGGCTTCATCCGCGGTGTTATGGAACGTGCCAGGCGTTCCAGACGCGCCAGGACACCGCGCAAGGTCGTCGCCCGCGCGGCGAGGGCGGCGGTTTCGCTCTGCGCTGCTTCCGCCAGTTTGCGGGCCACGGAACGCTCTTCTTGTTTGTCGCGAAGAAGCTCGGCAAGCACACTGCGCCTGGAAGAGATTTCTTCATTTGTCTTCTCAAATGCGGCGCGTTCGCGCGTCAATTCTTCGCGCACCATGTTCAGCTGTTCAATGGCCGCGCGTAATTCATCTGCCTTGGCTTTGAGTTCGGGCGCAGCCCCGGCCAGCAATAACGCTGTTCGTGCAGCTTTCGTGGAATCCTGCGGCGAGAAGAGCAGGGCGGGCGGGCGCCCGCGCTCCAATGATTGTAAGGCACCCAATATGTCGCTGAGCCGCCTTTGCTCGCCCTCTAGGTTTTGGGTTAGCTGGCTCTCTTCGGCGGAGAGCTTTTCAATTTGTGCGGATATGGCGGCGATGCGCCGCTCTGCATCCTGTAGCGCCTGCGCCGTTTCCACCATGTTCTGCCGCAGGGCTGCAACCTCTTTCGCGCGGGTGGCCGCTTCATCTTTCAAGCGTGCTTCTTCGCGGCGACGTTGGTTCAGCTGTCGTTCAATATCTGCAAGTTCGCCGCGGTTGGATGGTGTCTGGGCACCTGCCGGGGCCAGACAACTGGCAGTAAACGCCAGACTGACAAGCAAATGGGTCAGGGGTGTGTGTCGGGATATGGACATAACTTGCACTGACTATTCGCGGTGATAGGGGTGGCCGGCGAGAATCGTCACGGCACGATAGAGCTGTTCACATAACATGACCCGCGCCAATTGATGAGGCCAGGTCATGTCGCCCATCGCGATGACGGCGTCGGCATCATTGCGAAGATCGTCGCGCAGGCCATCTGCGCCGCCAATCAGGAATGCAGTTTCGCGCACACCGGCATCGCGCCAATCGCCGATTAACCTGGCGAAGGCGGCGCTATCCATTCTGCGCCCGCGTTCATCCATTGCGATTTTTCTGTCAGCTTTTACCGCCGTCTTGAGGAGGCGCTTGGCTTCAGCGTCCTGTCGGGGTGCACCCTGGAGGGATTTGGGGGCCTCGCCGTCAATGATGGACAAGTTGGAGATGCCCACGGCGGGGCCGGTGCGGCGTACACGCGCGGCATAATCATCGGCAAGTTCGAGATAAGCTCCACGACGCAAAACGCCAATGGCGGCAATTACCAGCCGCATAGTCGTCATCCCTCTGACAAATGGTTCCCGACGCAGCCGGCGCGTTAGCTGCGAGTTACGGCGAATAGCCCAGCATTGACTGACGGCTAAATTGCCCAGGAATACTTAATTACCCCGGGATGCGGGATTGCCCGGAGACGCTGATGCGTGTGCGGTTTCTGACCAGATGCGCTCCAGATTGTAGAACGCGCGAACTTCGGGACGGAATACATGCACCACCACGTCGCCCGCGTCGATCAATACCCAGTCGCACGCAGGCTGGCCCTCGCTGCGAAGTGACCTGATGCCGGCATTTTTCAGCCGCCGGAGCACTTTGTCTGCGATTGCACTTACATGCCGCTGTGATCTTCCCGAGGCGATGATCATGGCGTCAGCGATGTCTGATTTGCCGGAAAGTTCGATCGTGACGATATCTTCCGCTTTGTCCTCGTCGAGTTCTCCAAGGATCATAGCGCGAACCGCAGCGCATCGTTCATCGGTCGTAAGGCCGTCCAGGACAGATTGACCCGTGTCTGATTGACCCGCGTCTAATGCGTCTGTGTCAGGATCCGTTTGTGACAAAAATACGTCGCTATCGCCGTCATCGGATGTGTCATCGACAGAATTTGTTTCGACAGCATTCGTGCTGACCAGCTTCAAGGCGGCTTTACCCTTTGCCGCCGGGGATGGTTGGGAGTTCAGCTCCAGCCTCCATAAAAACGCGGCGCAATTCGCCGCCGCACTTATTGTACTGTGTGTATTGACCTACGCCAAGGATGAATCTGGCCTTTAGCCGCGTTAACTGTCGCTGAAAAGACACATTGCGAAGAGTCCGGCCGGGTCTGTCCACATTGCCTCGCGTCGCCATGGGGTTTGTGCTGCCAGGGCATCGATCTCTTCCGGGGTGTATTTGAATGAATTTTCCGTGTGTAAGCTGTCACCGGCACTGAAGTGAAAGGCATTGGCGTCGAGGCTGATGGTGGTGTCTCGCCGCGCAACCAGATGCATTTCCATCCGCTGTGGGTGCTCTTTTATCCGAACTTCATGCTCAAAGGCGTCGATCTCAATCTCCGCGCCTAAATCGCGAACCATTCGGTGTAGAAGATTCAGATTAAAAGCGGCCGTGACCCCTTCTGGATCGTCATATGCGCGGTGGAGAATCTGTGGGTCAGACTTTTGAAGGTCAAACCCAATGAGGAATTTGGCATCTTGACCAAGGGTTGAAGCGGCATTGTTCAAGAACCTTACCGCCGCATCTTGTGAGAAATTGCCAATCGTTGAGCCGGGGAAAAAGCCAAGCCAGCTTGCGTCGCGTGTTAAATCCGTTTCCGGAATATGGATCTCCGTATTAAAATCCGCGCAGATGGCACCAACGGATAAATTGCTATCGCGGGCAAGTGCGCTGGCATTTTCCAGCAGATGTTCCCGACTGATATCCATCGCCACATAGCCGCGCGGTTCGGTCATTAATCCCAATAATTGTTTTATTTTCTCCGATGAGCCGGAGCCATATTCAAAAACCGTGCGCCCGGAACCAATCGCGCTGGCGATCTCGCTGTGTTGGCGTTCAACCAGCAATCTCTCCGTGCGGGTGGGATAATAGGCATCCAATCGCGTAATGCGATCGAACAATGCTGAACCGCGTTCATCATAAAGATATTTCGGGGAGAGCGAGCGGTGCTCTGCCTCCAGTCCGGCAATGACGTCCGCTTTAAAATCGGATGTTGGCGGATCCAGATCCAGGAAAAAACCAAGATCGCCATAGGGCGTGAACGCGATGGGGGCGTTGCCAAGGCCGCTTGTAACCTGATGTGCGATTGTTCTTCTCCGGAGGTGTTGCGCGGGTGATCGATCAGCAAGGTGCGTATTGCTGCGCGCTGGTTACTTTTTGCTTCGCAGCTTCGTTGATGATATCGAGTTTTCCGTAGACGGAATGAAAGTCCACGCTGGTGGGGCGTTCTCTAAAATAGTAACCGCGTTTTCCGGTTCTACCCTGAACGGTGCCAATTCTTTCGCAGCTGGGGCGCTTTCGGGGGCGTTTTCATGGCCCGGTCGATTGAAAACTGCCATGGGGGCTAATTCTGAAATCCGTGACCAGTCTTTCCAATGATGAAAACTATTCAGACTGTCTGCCCCCATGAGCCAAACAAAGCGGACATTTTGCCAAAGGTCTTTTAGAGTCTCCAGTGTGTCGACTGTGTACTGAAGGCATTTGCGGTTTTCAAAGTCGGAAATCACAATTTTAGGATGGCGTGCGGCTTTTCGTGCCTGCGCCAGACGCTCTTGATAGGGGGCGTATTGGGCAGGGTCTTTCAAGGGGTTTCCTGGCGAGACAAGCCACCAGACGGCATCAAGATTAAAAGTTTCAAGCGCGGCAATTGAAATTTCGCGATGACCATCATGGGCCGGATTAAACGAACCACCGAGTAGACCGATGGCGGAATTATCGTGGAGGGCCGGGACGCCAAGGGGGCCGAAACGCCGCGGTTTGTCACCAGGGGTCATGGCGTCCACCCGGTTTCAGCAAGATCGTCATCGGGCGGCGGTGCATTCTCCTGATGTTTCAAGCTCATCAATTGGCGAAGCAGTGGCTTCACCCCGTCGCCGGTAACACCGGAAATGGCCACCGCGGGTCTCCCGGCGGCCTGCGACAGGGCCGATAGCCGCGAGGTGCGTTCTTCTTCTGACAACGCATCGATCTTGTTCAGGCACACGAACTCTGCCTTGTCACCCAGCCCGCCGCCATAGGCATTAAGTTCCTCGCGGACCGTCCGATAGGCATCGGCGACATCGTCCGACGTGCCATCGACCAGATGAACGAGCGCTGCACAGCGTTCCACATGACCGAGAAACCGATCCCCGATGCCAGCGCCTTCGTGCGCACCCTCTATGAGGCCTGGGATGTCGGCAAGAACAAAACTCTCCCCGTCGCCAACACGCACCACGCCAAGATTTGGATGCAGCGTTGTGAACGGGTAATCAGCAATTTTTGGCTTGGCGGCGGATACGGCCGCAAGGAACGTGGATTTTCCCGCATTGGGCAGACCGACAAGCCCGAAATCGGCGATCAGTTTCAAACGCAGCCAAAGGGTCCGAACCTCTGCCGGTTGGCCGGGGTTGGCCCGCCGTGGTGCCTGATTGGTGGAGGATTTAAAACGGGCATTGCCCCAGCCGCCATTCCCGCCCTTGGCCAATAAAGCGCGTTCCCCCGTTTCGCTCAAATCGGCGATCAGCGTGGTTTCGTCTTCTTCGAAAATCTGCGTGCCGACCGGCACCTTGATAATAAGATCACCGCCGTCTGCGCCGGTTTTGTTGGACCCCTCACCGGGGGCACCGTTGGGCGCACGGTGGTGTTGGCGAAAGCGGAAATCAATCAGGGTATTCAAATTGTCGACCGCTACGGCGAACACATGGCCGCCACGGCCACCATCGCCGCCATTCGGGCCGCCGAATTCGACATATTTCTCCCGCCGGAATGACAAGCACCCCGTGCCGCCAGCGCCGGAAGAGACGTAAATTTTTGATCGGTCCAGGAATTTCATGGGGTGGGTATAACGGCGCGACGCCAGAACGCCAGCGCGGAGCGCCCGAAAACACGTTGCGCGTGAGAAGAAAACGTGCCCCGGCTGAAAAAATAGTCCCCTGTCGCGCGCGCATTGACCGTCGAGATGCGCTTCGAACTAGCCAGCGGGTGATTCAATGGGTTACGCCTAAGTCGGAATTGAAGGAGCGCTCCAGGATGACCAAAACCGTCGACGTCTTGTTTCAACCTTTTGACGGCGCAAACATGGCGCTGGCGAACCGTGTCGTGATGGCGCCGATGACGCGTTCTTTCTCCCCTGGACACGTTCCGAACGACCAGGTCGTTGATTACTATCGCCGCCGCGCAGCAGGGCAGGTGGGGCTGATCCTGTCGGAGGGCGTCTCGACGAACACCGTGACCGCGACGGGTACGCCAAACGTGCCGAACATAGTCTCTGACGAGGCCAGGGCGGGTTGGAAAAAAGTTGCCGACGCCGTTCACGGGGCTGGCGGGAAAATGGGCCTGCAACTTTGGCATGAGGGCCCTTTTCGCAACCCTGCCAAGACCGAACATCCTGACGCGCCGTCATGGTCGGCGTCCGGCTTCAAAATGCCGGGCAAGGTCATCTGGGACCCCATGAGCGACGCAGAAATCGAAACCGCGATTACTGAGTTCGTTGATGCCGCCGTCGCGTGTAAGGAGCTCGGCTTTGACTGTGTGGAATTCCATGGCGCACATTCTTACCTCATAGACAGCTTCTTCTGGGATCAGACCAATCTGCGCAGCGATAAATGGGGCGGCGACTGGGCAGGGCGTACGCGTTTTGCCTGCGAGGTGATTTCGCGCACCCGCGACAAGGTCGGCCCGGACTATCCGCTGATTATTCGTCTCTCCCAATGGAAACAGCAGGATTTCGCTGCCCTTTCTGCTCAAACACCACAGGAGCTGGAACAATGGCTGGCACCGATGGTTGCGGCGGGGGTTGATTGTTTTCATTGCTCGCAGCGGCGGTTTTGGGAGCCAACATTCGAAGGGTCGGATCTTAATTTTGCCGGCTGGGCGAAAAAAGTAACCGGGAAACCGAGCATATCGGTCGGGTCCGTCGGCCTGTCCGGTGAATTTACAGAATTATATGGGCCGGGGGGCACGTCCGAGCCTGCGTCCCTGGACGCCCTGATTGAGCGCATGGAGACGGGCGAGTTCGATTTGATCGCTGTCGGGCGCGCGTTGCTTCAGGATCCGGACTGGACGGTCAAAGTGCGCGACGGCCGCGACGATGAGCTTCAGACTTTCACCAAAGACGCACTCATGACGCTCTACTGAGCGAACGGGCAGTCATACATAGCATCTTGTTACCACCAAAGAGGTCATGGCAATGATTATTGTACACCATTTAGAAGACTCTCGTTCCCAGCGCGTATTGTGGTGTCTTGAGGAACTGGGTGTCGATTACGACATCAAACATTATAAGCGCGATGCGGCAACGCGTTTGGCACCAGAATCGCTCAAGAAAGTGCACCCTTTGGGCAAATCCCCGGTGATCGAAGATCGCGGCCAAATCATTGCCGAGACCGGTGCCATTATAGAATATATCGCGGATACCTATGGCCGCGGGGCGATGAAACCTGACGCTGCAGCACCAGGATATCGCGACTATATATACTGGATGCACTTTGCTGAAGGATCTTTGATGCCTCAGCTTCTACTGAAGCTATTCTTTACCCGGATTAAAGAGACTAAAATGCCATTCTTTGCCAAGCCGATTGCGGCAGGGATCGCCAATAAAGTCCTGAAATCCTATGTCGATCCCAATCTAAAGACGCAAATGTCTTTCATCAATAGTCAATTGGCAGATCGCGCCTGGTTTGCCGGTGATGACCTGACCGGTGCGGACATTATGATGAGCTTTCCACTGGAGGCGGCCCAGGCACGCGGTGCCCTTGGCGGGTTCTCCGCGATCAATGCCTATGTCGACAAAATCCATGAGCGTCCGGCCTATCAGCGCGCGCTCTCGCGCGGTGGCCCTTACAGCCTGAGCTAATTTTCGCGCTGTTTTTGCTGTAGACTGAACTTTTACCGAAAGCCGGGCGCTTGAATACGCCAGCGGAGTTTATATCGATCCGGCGTGACGGTCCGGCGCGTATAGGGGCCGCGCCGCTAAGTCTGTCGTGGGCTAGAGGGACTTCGCCACATGTCAGGGGGCAGTTGTTTGATCAAAGTCCGGTGCGTCAGCGTCTTTGGCATAGTTATGCCAATAGGCCGGTTGCACGGCGAGCGAACGGAAATACTCAATATTCCCTTCAGCAATCTGGGGAGGCAGGTCTGAACGTGCCAGACGCTCCGCCTCCTGGGTATCCCCGCGGATGGCGAGCGCCAGAGCCAGGTTTTGGCGGATCCGCGCATCGGCGCCCGGGCGCGTGGCCGCCGTGCGCAATACCTGCACGGCCTTATCGATCTTTCCAGCAAGGGCAAAAGACATGCCCTTATTGTTTAAAATGCTGACCGCGTCAGGCGCGATGGACTGCGCGATCAGGTACTTTTCCTGCGCGGCTTTGTGCTCACCAATTTGATCATAGGCAACGCCCGTGACTGAGTGCGCTTTCCAGTCGTATGGACGCGCGGAAGAAGCTGTTTCCAGATAGCGCACCGCCTCATATGGCCGGCCAGCCGCCAGGAGTGCTTTTCCCGTTTCGAAGGCAACTTCCGGGATACCGCCGTGACGCTCGGCGGCGGCGGTGATGACGCGCACGGCCTGTTCGATTGAGCCGATTTTTCTTAACGCCGCAGAATAATTCACTGCAGCGTTCCAGTCTTTCGGGTTTTGATCGTATCTCGTGCCCCAATACGCCGCAGCCCCCACCGGATCGAGATCGGCGGCGTCGGGTGAAGGTTGCGAGTAAACTCCGATGTGCTCTTCGTAATCAATCGCTTGTCCGATCG
>SHAI01000074.1 GCA_004213235.1 Parvularculaceae bacterium | reverse complement strand
GTTATTGTCTTTTTTCAGGCCCGCCCCGCGACGATACATATCCGCAACGGCATAGATATCCCTTGGGCTTCCGCCCTCCAACGCATCGCTGACCAGGCGCTCAGCCTTGACCACTTCCGCGTCCGTCATTTCCGCACGAACATCCGGTAAAGCGCGCAGCGCCTCTATCTGGGCATTGCGCTGATAGACATCCGGCGTGCCAAAGGTGGCGGCGAAATCATGATGACCGGCCAGCGTGTACCATTTCAGCGCTTGAACGTAGTTCGGCTTATTGGTTTTTTCCGGGCCGACCTTTTCTCCATCGGAGTTCTCAATGGTCTTGCCTGCGTAATAGTCGCCAAGGGCTTTCATTGACTGGACATCGCCGGCCACCGCATAGCGCCGCCAAAGATCCAGGGCGAGATCGACTTCACCTTTGCGATAGGCTTCAAGTCCGCTCGTAAATTCCGCGGCCGCAGGCGCAACCACGGCACCGCTCGCCAAAACCCCGGCGATGGCACCCAGAACATAAAGACGCGTCGATCTTCCGGCACGAATCTTCGTCATATCCCCTCGCATCCCCTATACTCGCGGTCGGCCCTATCGGTGATCAGACCCACTCCAAAGTATATGATCACAACAGCCAGGATTTCGCTAGATTAACCCTTAGTTCACGTTCGGGCAAATTTTTGCCCGGCGAGTCGCCCATTGTGCAATGCGTTAGACACTATTCCTTGCCGCACGTGACCTTAAAGACGCAGGCATTGTCCCGGTCGGCCAGGCGAATACAGTTATGGCCAGCCGCGCGGCAAAAATGTGGCAGATCCACCGCAGCGACGGGATCGTCAGCCAAAATCTCGAAAACGGTGCCTGGCTTCGCCTGACGTAAGGCACTCTCAGCCTTCACCACCGGTACCGGACAACGGTATCCGCGCAAATCAAGAGTGGTATAGGGATTTGTCATAAGCCCTCGATAAACCGCCCCTTGGACAACGAAAAGCCCCGCCAGCGTAATGCCGACGGGGCTTTCGTGGTAACAGTGCTAAACTATTATATTTTCAGTTGAAGCTCCAAGCCAACAATCCGGCCTTTGGTTAATGGCGAGAAAGTGCCGCCGCCAAGCGAGGCAGGAAGTTGCGTGTCGCCACCATGGTTGACCTCATGCAGGAGGTTTTTGCCATAAAGCGACAGATTCGCCTGCCCATCCATCAACGAAAGCGTAATGCTCGCATCGATTATGTTGAGCTCATTCAGCGTGCCAAGATTGTTATCGGTGTAGAAAGATTCCCCGCGGTGCGAGTAGTTGGCCCGCGTATTTACCAGCATGCTATCTGTAAGTGTCATCGTGTGAACGAACCCAGCACCCACAGTCCACGGTACCAGTCGTGGAATTTCCAGGTTGAAGTCGTCCTGATCGATAACGCCTGAAGTACCCGATAGATCGGAGAAGATATTGTCATATCGTCCGTCCGTGTACCCAACAAAACCAGTAAACAGCAGGTTATCAGTAGCTGAAAATCTACCTTCAACTTCGAAACCACGGATCGTTGCGTCCGCTGTATTGTCGATGATCTGAACAACACCGGTCACCGGATCAGGCAGGTTGATTTCCCGCTGCATGCCGTTGATGTCGTTCCAGTACACTGCGGCATTGATGACAGCGCGGCCATTGCCCGGTTGTGCTTTGAAGCCAACTTCGAAGGCGTTGACGTTTTCCTCGTCCCACGGGCCGGGATTAAATACGGTGGTTGAGGTATTGCGGAAATTGTATCCGCCGGAACGCACGCCCTGGGTCCAATGCGCATACATATTGAACGCATCGCCTGGCGTCCATGTCAAACCGATTTTCGGGGTGAAATTTGACCAACTTTCGCTGTCGGCGAAATCTACCGGGCAAGAACCGTCAACAACGCCGCAACCCGGAACGCCAAAGACCGTTGTGGATATGTTACCATTGGCACGAATATTCGCGATCTCCGCATCTTTTTCCTCTCGGGTCCAACGCCCGCCCGCGGTAAACACCAATTCATCATTAATGTCGTAATCGACTTGCCCGAACAAACCAACGACGTCGTGACTAAGCCGTCCGCCACCGGAAAAGTTCTGGAATCCACCTAGAATTGCCCGACTTTCTGTATACGCAAGGTCTTGCGTAAAGTAATAAAAACCCGTCGTTACGTCGAAGGCACCAAACCGGCCATTATACCGGATTTCGTTAGAGATTTGATCTTGTTCGGTTTCCGTGCCGGAGTGAAAAAGGAAAAGCGGCGTGGCGTCAATATCGCCGGCGTTTTCACCGCTGGTATCCCGCCAGCCGAAAACGTTCACGATTTGCCCGTCGCCGAAGTCAACGTCGATGGTTAGTTCCGCCGTCAACTGATCGGCTTTTGAGATATAGAAACCGTCATTGTCGATGGAGAAATCAAAATCGTCGCGATCAGCTGTGAAAAAGACGTTGGAGGAACCCGCGCCTGATAGGTGGTTCTGTGCCGCCGGGCCATCGCCCTCACTATCGAAATGCTCATAGCTCACATAAAGCTCAACATTTTCGCCAAAACGCATCGTTGCAGAGGGTCTGATGATCCATGTTTCAGCACGACCAAAGTCAGTAAAATCATCCGTTCCCGGACCTTGCACCAAAGCGGCGATGGCAGCCCCCGAAGCGGCGCTACCAAGTGCGGCGGTGTAATACGGCTCAGCAATCGTATTGGGGGTCGGCCCGCCAAGATAGCGCCGATGGTACCCGTTGTCCTTATTGTAATAGGCGGAAATGCGTACCGCGAGGACGTCCTCGATGACCGGTCCACTCACCGCACCCATGGCGTAGTAGTTCTCTCCCGTGGAGCGCAGGCCGCTTTCAACAGAACCTTTAAACTCCGCTGAGAAGCCACCAAAATCAGGGCGCTTGTAATTAAGGAGGACAGCGCCGCCGGTTACGTTGCGACCAAATAGAATGCCTTGTGGTCCGCGCAGGACTTCAACTGATTCAAGATCAAAAATGTCGAGCACGACGCCTGTGTTCGTACCCAGATAGATGCCATCTTTGAAAACGCCTACCGTCGGGTCAATGCTCGGGATTGATGAGTTAATACCAATGCCGCGGATAGAGAAGTTTGCAACGCCACGGGTTGTACCGATGTCGTCAAAAGAAACATTTGGCACTGATGTTGTTAGACTTTGAAGGTCTCGAACTTTTAGTACGTCGAGCTGCTCGGCACCATAAGCCGTAACGGC
Organism: Parvularculaceae bacterium; assembly: GCA_004213235.1. GTDB lineage: Bacteria > Pseudomonadota > Alphaproteobacteria > Caulobacterales > Parvularculaceae > MED-G105. The sequence continues at coordinate 7,089 of SHAI01000074.1, read as the reverse complement.
GAGCGGTACGTCCTGAACATTTTCAGCGTCTTTTTTCTTTGTGCCAGTGACGAGAATTTCGTCGCTAAGAACCTGCGTTGCCGACTGTGCCATAGCTTGCTGCGGCGCAGCAATGGCGCAACCTATCGCAATAAATGAGGCCCGAAGGACCAGATCTTTACGCATAAATACCTCCCTGTAAAAGCGACTCCGGGCGTATTCCGGAGTTCTCATGCGAATTCCACGGAATCGACGGTGCCGCAAAACCCACGACACAACAATTGCCGCACGCAGTAAATCGCTGCGATCGGGCGAGATTCTCCATCTTTTGTGATGTTTTTGTCGTGGTCTGTTGCGGAAACTCAACGGGGAGGCGGCGAATACCAGCAATCATCCCCGTTGCACCGCACAAATCTTACCCTGCGGAAAATTTAAACTGTCTAGGAACCGCCACCCCGGAACATCTTTGCCGCATCCTGAACATTAAAAGGGAAAACAATGGTATTGGTTCGGTCGTTTGCAATCTCCTGAAGTGAATTCAGGTACCGCAATTCCATCGCACCCGAAGATGCAGCCAATATCTGTGATGCCTCAGCAAGTTTTGATGCAGCCTGTTGTTCACCCTCGGCGAGGATAACTTTTGCCCGCCGCTCCCGTTCGGCTTCGGCCTGCTTGGCGATGGCACGGATCATCGACGGGTCAACATCAACATGCTTGATTTCGACATTGGAAACCTTGATTCCCCACGCTTCGGTTTGTTGATCAAGAATTTCCTGAATGTCTTTATTAAGCTTATCTCGCTCCTGCAGCATTTCATCGAGATCATGCTTACCAAGGACAGAACGCAGTGTCGTCTGTGCTAGCTGGCTGGTCGCCGCCTGGAAGTTCTCCACCTGGACCACCGCGCGCACCGCATCCACCACCCGGTAATAGATGACTGCGTTCACCTTCACGGAGACATTGTCTTTTGAAATAACGTCTTGGGTGGGAACATCATGGACAAGGGTACGCATATCTACCTTGCGCATCTGCTGAATGACCGGCACCAACAGCACCAGGCCAGGCCCCGCAGCCCGTCGACCAACACGCCCGAGCGTAAATACAACGCCTTTTTCATATTCCCGCAGAATTTTGATGACGTTCTGCAAAATACCGATCAACGCGGCCGCCAAAAAGACGATAAATCCAATTCCACCAAGCATCGCCAATCTCCTTATTGTGTATCAATGAGCGCGTTTGCACTCAGCATCGAGCAAACAAAACGCATCTTCCAAATATCAGCGTGCGCGGGAGTCGCGCCGCACGGTAAGTTTTAATCCCTCTACGGATGATACTTTGACCCGATCACCCGGTTTTAAGTCTTTGGCGCAATGGGCTTGCCAGCGCTCACCACCAATATCAATGAATCCGTATCCAGATCGCCATTCGACAACGCGCGCGCGCGTCCCCTTTTGTACTGGCCCAAGGCGAAAATCCTTCGGATCGCGGTTTAACAAAAACCAGCTCACAATTTGCCACAGACCACCAATAAATATGCCACAACACAGCAATAAAGCGGCTTGGTAGGGGAGGGGAAAATCAAACACCATAATGTGGGCCAGAGTTAAGCGTCACTCGGCGTTAAACCGCCGAGAAGGCCGTAAGCCTTAGCCTGCTTGACAACTAGCACAAGCCCATCAACTTCAATCACCTTGATCTTGTCGCCGGGCTGCAGCGGGCGATCAGCACGGGCACGCCAGCGCTCACCTTCAACAATAACCCAGCCCTCTTGGCCATTCCATTCATCGACGAGACCCTCGCGGCGCTTAATCGCATCGCCGCCGATGAGCGGTCCATGGTTCCGTGAACCAACGATAGCCACCAGGATCAAGCCAAGAATACCCCCAAGGATCACCAGGGTCGTTGCAATCACAATGCGGGAAACTTCAAAGCCTTCCGGGAAGATCAGAAACAGTCCGGCAGCGAATGAAATAAAACCCGCAAGCCCGGATATCCCAAATGTGGGCGTGTATGCCTCTAACGTAATAAGGACCAGACCAACAATCATCAATGCGATACCAAGCCAGTTAAAGGGAAGCATCTGCAATGCGTAGAACGCGAGGAGCAAACAGATGATCCCCATGGCACCGGGAAAAACCGAGCCCGGGTTCCAGATCTCAGCGATCAGGCCAGTGGTGCCAAGGGTCAACAATATTGCGGCGACATTTGGGTTGGCGATAAAACCGAGGATCTGCTCGATCAATTGCGGCATCACGCGGGTGAGTGCCAGATTTGTCGTTGTAATGGTTTTCTCACCGGTTTGCGTTTGAACAACCCGGCCATTTGCCTGTTTCAGGAGGTCTTCCAGATCTTCTGCAACAATCTCAACGACACCGATTTCCAGCGCTTCTGTCGCGGTTACCGAAACCCCTTCGCGCACCGCCCGCTCCGCCCAATCGGCATTGCGCCCACGCCCTTCGGCCAATGACCGGATATAGGCAACGGAATCGTTGATTATCTTGGCACGCATCGCATCGGAATTCGATAATGGCGAGACAGTTTCCGCCTCATCATCACCGGCAGCTTCAGATATATCAGCAGGGTTGGCTGGATCGGCATCTGAACCTTCATCGCCGACCGGCGCGCCAGGCTCATCCGGGAACGGCGTTTCTCCCTCAAAAGGGTTTTCGTCAGAGGGACTGGCACCACCAATTTCAACCGGGGTCGCGGCACCGGTATTGGTAAATGGTGCCATCGCGGCGAGGTGGGAGGCATATGTGATATAAAGACCGGCACTCGCCGAGCGCGCCCCCTGGGGTGATACATAGGTTATGACCGGTGTATCCGACGCCAGGATTGCCTTGATAATCGTTTTCATTGAATCGACGAGGCCGCCAGGCGTATCGATCTCCAGGATCACCGCCTCGGCCCCCGCATCAGATGCCGCCTTGATTTCGCGGGCGAGATAATCGGCCATTGGCGGGGTGACCGGCCCTTCCAGGGTCAGGATGACCCCATTGGCTGGAGCCTGCTGGGCGCGAACCGTGTCGCCCGTAGCGGCCAATATCAGCCCCGCGACACCGAGAAAGGCTGTAACGACCAACACCCATATCCGGGATTGGCGCGAGTGATCATGCGACGCTGGCCCGAAATCTGTTCGTTTCATCTATCAACCCCACTTTCCCTGAAGGCGTAAGATAGTAAATCTGTTGATCGTTTCAACGTCGATACGGCCCTCGCCCCGCAGAGAACCAACACTAAACACCAATCAATTGCGAACATCAAAATGTTTGCCGCAGCAATAATCGCAAACGCGCAATCAGTAAGCCGCGATCTCAACCTCATATCCTTCACTCTCGAGGTTTGAGAGGATGCGCTTTAAGTGTGCCTCCCCTTCGGTATCGATCGTGACGTCCATACATGTCATCTTTGCTGGCAGGTCTGAATAAACGCGGTGGTGGCCAACATCGATCACATTGCCGCCCGTATCTGCGATGATCGTCGCCACGCGGACGAGCTGGCCCGGCTTGTCGAGCAGCATCACCCGAAGGCGCGCCAGCCGGCCGGACCGCGCCAGATCGCGCATCAAAATCATCGATAACAATCTTTGATCGATATTACCGCCACACAGCACAAGCCCCACTTTGCGGCCCTTAAACCTGTCTGGGTGAGATAAAACGGCCGCCAGCCCAGCCGCGCCAGCACCTTCAACGAGGAGTTTTTGTTCATTCATCAACAGGCTGAGCGCCCGCTCTAAAGAGCGTTCATCAACCGTGATGATATCATCCACATGGGTACGAACGATCTCCCGCGTCAGCTGGCCAGCGACTTTCACCGCGATACCTTCCGCGAGAGAAGAGCCACCCACCGGGCGATCACCATCGTCCAGCGCGTTTAACATGGAAGGAAATAGCGCTGCCTGAACACCGATAATCTCTATGCCGGGCTGTTTTGCCTTGGCCGCAAGCGCCATGCCGGAGATAAGCCCACCGCCGCCAATGGGCACGGCGAGCACATCGAAATGACCGCCCTGGTCCAGCATTTCCAGAGCGACAGTGCCCTGCCCGGCGATCACATCCGGGTCGTCAAAGGGATGAACGAAGGTTCGTCCCGAAGCTGCGCACCGCCGGGCGGCCTCCGCATAGGCGTCGTCATAATCATCACCAGCAAGAACAACCTCCGCACCAAGCGCCCTGGTCTGGCGTACTTTCACTTCCGGCGTTGTCGTTGGCATGACAATTGTCGCCGACACACCAAGGCGACTTGCATGATAGGCAAGGCCTTGGGCGTGATTTCCCGCCGAGGCTGCTATCACACCAACATCGCGCGCCGATTGAGACAGTAATAACAGTCTATTAAGGGCACCGCGCTCCTTAAACGCCCCCGTATACTGGAGATTTTCAAGCTTTAGCCAAATATCGGCACCGGTAATCGCGCCGAGCTTTTCCGCCTGGATCAAAGGACTGCACGGAACCTGACTGCCAATGCGCGCCGCCGCCGCGATTACAGCGTCAGCAGCGGGCAGTGCTGAAAGGTCGGCGGGCCGCGGCGTCGTTTGGTCCAGAGGACTCATGGTCTATTCCCTTGTTGCCTTTCCGGCAGATTGAAAACATTGTGCGCCGCAATCAAGCTGAATAATACCTCTCGCGCCAGTTTCCGAGCGAAACCGGTCCGGCAAAACCGATCTGGCAAAACCGGTCTGGCAAAACCGATTTGCCAAAAAAGGGTACAAGGTAAATAAATTCATTATGAGCCAAGAAATTTCCCTGCCAGACGCCTATCGTCCCGACCCAGCCTATCTGACCCTGGGCGATGAAGCCGGCGCACCATTTTACGACATTGTTGCACCCGCTTCTTTCCCAGACAGCGTTTTGCGCTATCGAAACGACCGCGCAGCAGCCACCATCGGGCTCCACGGGTTATCCGACGCAGAATGGATCGACCATTTCGCGCGCTTCCGGCCACTGCCAGACAACATTCCCGCGCCAATCGCCATTCGATATCACGGGCACCAGTTCCGCTCCTATAATCCGGAAATTGGGGACGGACGCGGATTTTTATATGCCCAGCTCCGCGACGGCAAAAACCGCCTTCTTGATCTCGGGACAAAAGGATCTGGCCAGACCCCATATTCCCGGTTTGGCGATGGGCGATTGACGCTAAAGGGCGCGGTGCGGGAAATTCTGGCAACAGAGATGTTGGAATCCCTTGGCGTTTATACCTCCAAGACCCTCAGCGTCATTGAAACCGGTGAATCTCTCGACCGAAATGACGAGCCATCACCGACCCGGTCAGCTGTCATGGTGCGCCTGTCCCACAGCCATGTGCGGTTTGGTATTTTTCAACGCCTGGGTTTCGAAAAAGACGAAGCAGCACTGAACCAATTGGTTGATTACTGCATAACCAATTTCTACCCGGACATTTCCGAGAAGACCGGCACCGCCCGCGTATCATCCCTGTTTCAACGAATAGTCCAGGAAAGTGCCCGCCTGGCTGCGCAATGGCTGGCGGCTGGATTTGTCCATGGTGTTCTGAATACGGATAATATGAATGTCACGGGGGAAAGTTTTGATTACGGGCCGTGGCGGTTTCTACCAAGTGTTCAGTTTGATTTTACCGCAGCTTATTTCGATCAAACAGGTATTTACGCCTATGGCCGCCAACCCGATGCGGTTGCCTGGAACCTGTCCCGCCTTGGCGGTGTCCTTTCCATCATCGGTCAGGAAGCGGGCTTGAACGAAGCCCTGCAAGACTTCGGTCCGTGTTTTGAAAAAGCAATGGGTGACGCCTTCGCCAAACGCCTTGGCGTTGAAACATCTGGCGCGGAAATGTTTCCATTTGTCGGGCAATTGCTCCAGGTAATGCAGGAAACCAAGCTTCCCTTCGAACGGTTGTTTTTTGACTGGTTTTGCGGGTCCGCCTCAGAGCAACGCGCACTCAATAGTCCATATGCTGATATTTATCAGTCAGATACTTTCAAGGAAATCCGCCGCGAAATTCTGGGGTTCACACCGGCGCGGACAGAACGCTTGAATCACGAATATTTTACCCGTGATGTCCCTTGCACAATGCTCATTGAAGAAGTGGAAACCCTTTGGGCATCCATCGCACGGGACGATGACTGGCAGCCACTCAACGCGAAGATCGACGACATACGCGCCATGGGCACTGCGTTTGCGTTTTGATCCAGTCTCATTCGAACTTTTTCCCGGTGCGGGAACATGCGCCCATAGCAATTCGCGCACAACTTATCGTTTGTGTGCCGCGTATACGCTGACCGCAACAAGCCCGTCTTCGGTTTGGGCAAGGGTCCGCTGCCGCGCATAGGCGGCGTTATTTTCAGTCCCAAATACCACATCCAGGCGGGACCAGTGCCCCGGCAGGTCCGCTGCCTCAAAAACCCTGACCTCGATCTTCTCACCGCCGCCTTTCTTACCACCGTCCTTCTCACCACCGTCATCCAACTTGATTGCCGGGCTATTAAGGTCCGTGTCTGCACCCGTTTCTGCGCCCGTGCCAGTAACATGACCGTTAATGATACCAGGCACCCAGCTACCTTCGATATTCGCAAGGCCATAAGCCGACGGTTTTTCGGTAGCGAGGGCACCATAAACGGCCAAACGATGGTCTGATGTAAACTGCGACTGAACTTGGCCGGAAGGGGTATCTCCCTCATTAATCCGTACCCAACATTGTTCAACCAGCAAACGGCTTTGCCCGATATCTAAATTAGTATCAATTACATAATCAGCCCGGGATCTTTTTTCCTCATCAGGTGTCTGTTTCGCCAGGATTTGTTCAAATTTTTGCTGGCTCATGCCATCGCGCTCCAGGACACGCGCACGCTGGACATAAGCTGGCGCAGACACAACGACGATGCCATCAAAAAAGCCCGCAGCACCTGTCTCAAAAAGTAACGGGATATCAAGGACCATGACCGCTTTGCCAGCCGCCCGCGCGCTGTCAATTGCCGCCATGCGGTCCTTTGCCACGAGCGGGTGAACAATTGCTTCCAGCTTTTTTATATCTTCGGCATTATTCAAGACACGACTTAATCGGGAACGATCGACAATACCGTCAGCGACGGCATCGGGGAAGGCCTGTGCCACGGGAAGAACCGCGTCGCCGTTA